>DAOMZK010000289.1:0-4169 GCA_035438035.1 Cyclobacteriaceae bacterium
CTTTGCGCATGGACAAAGTGACGCGATAGAGAAAATTACCCACAGCATCTGTACGCTGGAATTTGTTCCGCACAGGGAACTGTACAATTGGTTTATTGAGAAGCTGAATATTTACCCTTCTAAGCAGTATGAGTTTGCCCGGTTGAATCTCACCTACACCATGATGAGTAAACGGAAGCTATTACTCCTGGTGAATGAGAAACATGTCAGTGGATGGACGGATCCGCGTATGCCTACGATCAGCGCGATGAGACGCCGCGGTTATCCTCCGGAAAGCATCCGTGAATTCTGTGATAAAATTGGAGTAGCCAGACGGGACAACCTCATTGACATCGGGTTACTGGAATTCTGCGTTCGGGAGCACCTGAATAAAATTGCACAACGACGCATGGTGGTCTTTGACCCGATCAAAGTGGTCATTACAAACTACCCGGCCGGATCAACCGAGATGCTTACTTCAGAGAACAACACGGAAGACCCCGCGGCCACAAGCCGGGAGATTCCATTCTCCGGTGAGCTGTACATTGAACGGGATGATTTCATGGAAATTCCTCCCAAAAAATATTTTCGTCTCGCGCCAGGTCAAATGGTCCGGTTGAAGAGCGCCTATATTATCAAATGTGATGAGGTGATTAAAAATGAAGACGGTACCGTTAAAGAACTTCGTTGCAGTTATGTTCCTGAAAGCCGGAGCGGATCGGATACTTCAGGCATCCATGTGAAAGGGACTGTGCATTGGGTTTCCGCTCAGCATGCAAAGCCGGTTGAAGTCCGTTTATATGATCGTCTGTTTAAAGTGGAGGACCTGAATGCTTTTGAAGGCGACTTCCGCGAAGTGCTCAATCCGGACTCGTTGAAAGTAGTGCAGGCCTTTGGTGAACCGGAGATTCTTAAAGCCACTGCAGAGGATCGTTTCCAGTTTTTGCGGATGGGCTATTTTTGTCTTGATCCAGATTCAACCAGAGAAAAACTGATCTTCAATCGCACCGTGACTTTGCGGGACATGTGGGCGAAGAAGTCCTGAAATAATTTTCGCTAGTCTTTAATAAAAGGAGCTTTGCTTCCTTTGTATTTCCCTGCGACCTGGCGGAGACTTTTGAACGTCTCATAAGGTGCCTGGTGTGCCACGAGGTTGACCATCCACGGAGGGACTGTGCCGCCCAGGTCAATTTCGATATAGTATTCAACTGCCACTTTGCCGGGTTTTAAAGGCTTGATTTTCCAGTACGCTTTGGAGTAGGGTACCCGCACTACATTCTTAACCGGTGGAATATAGTCGGGCAGACTGATGGCTTCTATATGTACTTCATGGGTTTTTGGATTCTGATTTACAGTAAGCCGGATAACAAAATCACGGTTGCTGGTGAGGGAAGGCGCCTCCACTTCTGTATGATAAATAATTTCCTTTTCACTCACTTTTTTCAGCAGTGATACGCTGTGGGTTTTGTATTGCCAGTCTTTGTAAGTATCCAGGTTCAAAACAATTCCCGTCAAATGGGATAAAGAACTGTTCAGTTCGAACAGGGTTTTCACGGACCGGAACTTGGAATTATCCACCTTGCACGTATATACTTCAATGCTGTCTTTTTTGAGCCTTAGATCGCAATCATGCTGCGCCCAGGCATTAAAAAATCCAAAGGTGATCAAAAGCAATTTCCATTTCATGGTGAATCCTGCTATGGAATGGCGAGTGTAAATGAAAGCCCGTTCTCAAATCCGGTAAAGTCTTTGTGCAGGAATCGCGATGTGGCGGTAAGCTTGTGCCCGTTTCGTTGCACCATGAGGTAATGAAACTCAGGCTTGTATATCCCTGAAACATCTTTAAGTTGGGTGGTGAGCGGCTGATGTAATCCTCCGCCTCCGCCTATGACAAGAAAATCTTTTCCATCATTGATAAAATGTTCATAATTGTGGGAATGACCTGTCATGAATAAAATAGCCTTTACAGATTTTTTATATTCTGCAACAAATTTGCGTTGTACTTCATCCGATGATCCTACAATCTTGCTATTTGAAAATGGAGCATGGTGACAGGTTATAATGATGGCCATTACGGATGGATCGCGGTCCAGGTTTTGCAGTGTGGTATGCAGCCATCCCAATTGTACCTCATTGTCCTGTGTGGAGAGTTTACTAAAATTTGAATTTAAGAATACAACCGCGACTGAGTCCACAACTTCGTAAGAGCCGGTTCTTACCATTGTGGGGAACCTGGCCTTAAATACCTGTTCGCCCTTTTTAGCATTCCGCATGACATCATGATTGCCCAGCAGGGCAGATACGTGGATTCCTACCTTCCGGCAACTGTCGACGTAGCGGTCCATTTTTACCCACCGGCTTTCTTTAAATCCAAGATTGACTACATCACCAAGGATAAACACGGAAGTTGGTTTTTGCTGCAGGATATCATGAAAGATTAAACCGGTCGCCCGCTCATTTTGATTGGGCTTCAGCACGATCGTCTCGGCCCACATGGGTGCCTGTGTATCACTGACGAAGGCAATTTGTTTCTGGGCAATTACCGGTGTACTGGTCAGTACGAAAAGCAGAAGGATATACCGTAGCAAAGTTGAAGGTTTATCAATAGTGAAAGTAATCAAATTCATCCAACCCATTTCTTCCACCACCATTGAAAGACCACAAGACTCCAGATTCGCGCATGGATATCACCGGGACTGATGTAAAATAATTTTCTTTTCAGTTTTTTGATTTCCCTGTAGTCAAATATTCCCTGGTCCCTGATGAATTTTTCAGAAAGCAGATCGTTTTTGATGGTTGATTTCATTTCCGTTCTCAGCCATTTCAGCAACGGGACCTCGAATCCTTTCTTGGGCCTGTTGTATAATTCTGGAGGAAGCATGTCGCGGAAGGAATCTTGTAAAATTTTCTTTCTCATGTTTCGGTCGATTTTAAATTGATCCGGAAGTGTGAACAGATAGTTCACCACCTCATAATCCAGAAAAGGAGTGCGCACCTCCAGCCCGTGTGCCATGCTCATGAGATCGACTTTGGTGAGCATGTCATTGGGCAGTAGCAACCGCATATCTGTCAGGAAGATATCATTCATGTTTTCCTTTTCTGGAATGGTGCTCAATGCGGCTGATTTCCTGGATTGATAGTCGGACTGAATAAACCTGGCCTTGCTTTCCGGATTAAATAATTTCATCGCAGATCGCTCCGTCGCAAACCCCGCCCAATGCCAATAGCGTTCAGCCGAAGAAAGTTTATACCCTTTTGAAAAACGATCCAGTTGCCTGATGGTATTTGAAAAAGGAGCATGGCGAGCCTTAGGAAGGATGCTCCACAGTGGTCCGAATCCTGAAGCTGAAGATTCCTTCCAGCCAGGATGAAGGGCACGGTTAAAAGCCGCATGCTTGTTGTAACCGCCCATTAATTCATCGGCACCATCGCCTGAAAGGGCAACGGTGGCATGCTTGCGGGTTTCCCGGCTCAGCATATAAACGGCAATCGCTGATGAATCTGCAAAAGGCTCGTCTGTAGCATCCAGAATATCATGGACATGGGTGTACAGGTCATCATTCGTCAGTGTAAAAACAGTATGATCGGTTTGCAGATGGTTTGCAACGAGCCGGGCATATTCAGTTTCGTCAAAGAACTTCATGTCACGAAAGCTGATTGAAAAGGTATGCAGGTCGGTTTTATGTCTTCGCGCCAGCGCTGTAATGACGGATGAGTCGACACCGCCGCTGAGAAATGCACCCAGTGGCACATCCGCCACCAGCCTTCGCTGGACTGCACGGTCCAGCAATGTCGTGAAATTTTCTTTTGCCTTGTCGTAGGTGATGGTATTGGATTGAACCTCGCTATTATGGTAGGGGATTTCATAATACTTACCCACTTCCAGGTTCCTGCTGGTCACTTTTAGAAAATGGCCCGGCATTAGTTTTTTTATGCGTGCAAAAATTGAGTCAGGTGCAGGGATGTAGTTAAGCTGAAGGTAAGTGAAGAGTGAATTGAAATCAATTTCCTTTTCGATTCCATAAGCCATGATGGCTTTCATTTCCGAACCGAAAATAAATTTATCATCATCGAAGAGATACAACAATGGCTTGACACCATACCGGTCGCGTGCAAGAAATAACGATTGGTCTGCCTTATCATAAATGCAAAAGGAAAAGAACCCGTTCAGTTTATTGAGACACTGTTCT
>DAOMZK010000290.1:0-4168 GCA_035438035.1 Cyclobacteriaceae bacterium
GTTTTGATCCAGACAAAACTGTCGCGCATGATGAGGTCCTCTCCCTGAACGAGTGTGATTCCGAGAAAGGAAGCAAGAAAAGCATGTTCAAAATAGGTTTCATTGCGCGGCCCGGGCGTGAGCAATACCATTCTCGGATTCTCCTTGCCCATCGGCGCAATCTGCACCAACGCCTGCATCATACTGCTGAAAAATTCACCCAGCTTGGCCACCTGGTGCTGTTGAAACAACTCCGGCACCGCACGCGTCAATGCACTTCGGTTTTCCAGTGCATATCCCATCCCCGATGGTGCCTGCGCCCGGTCCTTGATCACCCACACTTTTCCGTCGGGTCCACGCGACAAGTCAGCAGAATACATGGTAAGCTGGTATTCACCAGGCATCCTTATTTTATCACAGGGACGGAGGAAGCCGGGATGGGAATAGATGAGCTCTGGCGGGATGATTCCTTTTTTTAATAAAGTTCTTTCCCCATACAAATCTTCAAACAATTTGTTGAGTACATAGGCCCGCTGCTTCATCCCTTTCTCAATCCCGCGCCATTCAGCGGAAGAAACAATCATTGGAATCGCATCGAGCAGCCAGGGACGATTGATGCCATTGGAATCGCCGTAGACGTTATAGGTCACGCCGTTCTCCTGCAGAATTTTTAAGAGCTCTTGTTGACGGACTTTGAGTTCGCCTGTTCCGAGTCTCTCGATATTGGCGACCATTCTCTTCCACGACTCCTTGACTTCTTCATTTTGTCCAAAGCATTCGTCAATCACCTTTTGGTCAGAAAGATAGCCTGCAGTCAGATTTTGAATCGCTGTATATTGAATTCCCTTGTCCATTCAGTGCTCAGAATTGTCGAAGGTCTAAAGTACGGGGATATTCCGGACTTATTTTTAATGGCGGAGGGTCAAAATTCCTGGGAATTTCATTGGGCTCGAGGTAGCGCGCCACATTGGAGAAACTCTCTTTTGGCGTGACAGCACCCTGGGTATGGCCTTGTGTCCAGAAGCGGCTGATCCGCCTGCCCTCCGCTTCGAAAGCGTTGACCGGGAAAGTATCATAACTTCTTCCGCCGGGATGGGAGACATGGTAGGTACATCCGCCGATGGCCCGGTGATTCCACGTATCTACAATATCAAAGACTAAAGGAACATCCTTTCCCATCATTGGGTGCAGTGCCGATGGCGGCGTCCAGGCACGGTAGCGAACGCCGGAAACATATTCTCCTTTTGTTACCGTGGCCTGCAAGGGGACCGGAACTTCATTGCACGTTACCACGTATCGCTCCGGGTTAAAATTCCTTACCATTACTTCGACACGTTCAACAGATGAATCTACGAACCTTGCCGTTCCCGAACTGGATGACTCCTCTCCCAGTACATGCCAGGGCTCAATGCCCATTCGCACAAGGAGTTCCATTTCTTTCACAGTTATTTTTCCATACAACGGAAAGCGGAATTCGAAAAAAGTCTCGAGCCACTCAAGTTGAAAGGGATAGCCAGCTTCCTGCAGATCGTTCACCACCTCAGCAAGATCCTGCTCCACATAGTAGGGCAGCATGTATTTGTCGTACAACTCCGTGCCCCAACGTGTAAGTTTATGCCTGTATGGTTTATTCCAAAACCAGGCGAGGAGACTGCGGATCAGCAACAGTTGGACAATACACATATGCTTATTCGGCGGCATATCAAACCCCCGGAATTCAAGAATACCCAATCGGCCCGTGGAACTGTCCGGAGAATACAACTTATCAATGCAGAATTCAGCACGATGTGTATTCCCTGTAATATCAATCAACAAATTCCTAAAAATGCGATCGACCATCCAGAAAGGCACCTCTCGATTTTCCGGGATCTGGCTAAACGCAATTTCCAATTCATACAACATCTCCTGTCGTCCTTCATCCACACGGGGTGCCTGGCTTGTAGGTCCGACAAATTGTGTTGAAAAAAGATAGGACAGGCCCGGGTGGTGCTGCCAGTAGGTGATCAGGCTTCTCAGTAAATCAGGTCTGCGCAGTAGCGGGCTGTCTGCGGGTGTAATCCCGCCAATCGTAATGTGATTTCCTCCGCCAGTACCATTGTGCTTACCGTCAAGCATGAACTTCTCTGTACTGAGTCGGCTGAGTCTCGCCTGCTCAAAGAGTATGTCGTAGTTATTTACAATTTCTTTCCATGATTTTGCCGGATGTATATTGACTTCCAGTACACCCGGATCAGGAGAAAGTGAAAGTTTCGTAATTCGGTTGTCAAAAGTTGGTTCATATCCTTCTATGACTACTTTGAGATTCAGTTTTGCAGCAGCCGATTCTATTGATGCCAGGAGATCGAAATAATGCTCGACATAGCTCAGTGGTGGCATGAAGAAATGAATTTTCCCCTCCCTTACCTCAATACACAGCGCTGTCTTGATGGTATAGACTTCAAATACCGCTTCCCTTTTCTTTTTCTGTTCCTTTTTCTTTTTTGGTTTGCGTGGATCTTTCTCTTCCTCCTCCTCTACTTCATGGTGATGATAAAACTCCTCCGGCAGTTCTTCGACCGGTACAGGTTGAGCATATCGCTTTCCCGCCATCGTATGAAAATCCTCCAGCGGCGGTAATGCTTCAAAAGTACTGCGTTCAACTTTACGCTGCGTTCTGGCTTCGTCGATATACGCAATGGATTTCAATGGTAGGCGAAGTCCTGCCGGAGAATTTCCCGGTATAAGGATCAGTTTATTACTTCTGAACTGCCAAGCACAGGATATCCAGCGGTTGTTCCAGTGATTCCATTCAATGGGAATGACAAATGCTACCGGGTCACCCAAACCTTTGGTCAGCAGTTCGGATAATTTTTGTCTTTCCAATGGATCATTCAGATCCGATTGATAGGGATCGATATTTACCGGGACCTTGTTTTCCTCCCACAGAAAATAAAACGCATCCTCCATGGCAGGATGAATGTGCTCTTCCGGAATATTTAAAAATTTCGTCAGTTCACGTGATATGTTCTTTGCATCGCTGATCGTAAATTTTGAAGACGATTCACCGATATCCAACAGGTTCTCATTCCTCCAGATCGGTGCTCCATCTTTTCTCCAGTAGGCGGAATATTGCCAGCGTGGCAGCGGTTCACCGGGATACCACTTACCCTGCCCCTTGTGTATATAGCCGTTGCGTGCAAAAGCATGTTTCAGCCTCTTGATCAGATCCGCACCGAGCTTTCTTTTCTGGGGACCGTCGGCAGCGGTATTCCATTCCTTCGCTTCCATATCATCAACGGAAACGAAAGTGGGTTCACCGCCCATGGTAAGCCTGACATCTCCACGTTGAAGATCTTCATCCACCTGGTTTCCCAGCGCAATGATTCTGGCCCATTGTTCTTCGGTGTAGGGTTTGGTTACCCGGGGGTCTTCATGGATGCGGGTGACTTCATTGCTGTAGCTGAAAGTCACATTACACACATCGGTGAGGCCGGTCACCGGCGCCGCACTTACCGGATCAGGTGTGCAACAGAGTGGCAGGTGGCCTTCGCCAGCAAACAGTCCTGAGGTGGGGTCAAGTCCGATCCAACCGGCGCCGGGAATAAATACCTCTGCCCAGGCATGCAAGTCAGTAAAATCTTTCTCTGTTCCCGATGGACCATCCAGTGCTTTCACATCAGACTTCAACTGAATGAGGTATCCGGAAGCAAAACGTGCAGCCAGTCCGAGGTGACGCATTATCTGCACCAACAGCCAGCCGGAATCACGGCATGATCCGCTCTTCAGACTGAGTGTCTGCTCACAGGTTTGTACGCCTGGCTCCAGCCGGACTAAATATTGCGTATTCTTCCACACCATCTGGTTCATCTCCACCAGGAAATCGATAATGCTTTTCTTTTTTGTGATGTCGATCTTCTTCACCCATTGCTGAAGCAGATCGCCTCTCTCCGTTATTTCAAAATAAGGCGTCAGTTCTTTTTTAAGCTGATGGGTGTAGGCAAAAGGAAATTCATCGGCATACTTCTCCACAAAAAAATCAAACGGATTGATGATGATCATGTCCGCAATGACTTCCACTTCAAAGTGAAGTTTAGTTGTTTTATCCGGAAACACCACGCGCGCAAGCAAATTGCCGAAGGGGTCCTGCTGCCAGTTAATAAAGTGACTCTCCGGCTTTATTTTTAATGAGTAGGATAGAATGGGCGTACGG
>DAOMZK010000291.1:0-4166 GCA_035438035.1 Cyclobacteriaceae bacterium
GTCATACCGGATTGCAAACAAAACAAGAAATCAAATCATTTTTCATCTTGGCATGGCCTATGGCAGACAGATGTCAGCCCGGGAGATTGTTGCACTGAGCAAGCGCGTCTTTGTTATGCTTGGAAAAAATGCGGGAGATGTGTTGCGGTCCAGCAGGATATCCACCCTTGGAGAATTAAACAGATTCATGGTGACCGAGGGCCTGGAGAATTTTGAAAAGGCATTTGCCCGCGGAAAGGGAGTGATATTTCTTACCTGTCACCTGGGTGCTTTTGATTTACAGATCACCAATATGGCACTGCGGGGACTCAAGCCTAATATCATTGGCACGGCTTTGCAAGACGAGCGCCTGAATGAATTGCTGTGGAAATACAGAAACGCATACGGAGCCATCGCCATTGAAAGGGGAAAAGAAACCCTCAGACTTTTCAAGGCATTGAAGTTAGGACACTCAATTGCGATCCTGATTGATCAGGACACAAAAGTCAAGAGCCGGTTCGTGGATTTTTTTGGAATACCCGCGGCTACTCCTGTGGGTGCAGCTATTCTCGCCATGAAAACCGGAGCTGCAGTGGTGCCTACTTATATCTATCTCGGCGAAGACAATTTGCAACACATGGTCGTGCTGCCTGAAATCGAACTGGTCTCTACCGGTGACGAAGAGCAGGACATGGTGACCAATACACAACACTACACACGCTTTATTGAAGATGTAGTGCGTCAGCATCCGGAGCAATGGGTCTGGATGCATGAAAGATGGAAGACGAGACCCGGAGAGGAAATCCGTTAGATCAGATCAGAAGAATTCGCCCAAGTTCACATAAAAATTAAATCCATCTTTTCCGTAAGCAACATCAAGCGTGAGATTGGTATCCGATAAACGATTGAATTTCAACCGCAATCCGGCACCAATGGCGGGATTGATATATTGAAATTTTTCATCGGTGGGTTCTGTAAAAGACTGGAAGTTGGTAAACACCACCCCACCCAGGAAGCCGTGATGGGTGATATCAAAACGATACTCAGCTTCACCATACATCATTTGCTTTCCGCGAAAGCGGTTAACACTGTAACCCCGTCCCGCACGACCCTGAATATCCTGGAAAGTGGAAGGTAAATTGAGATAGGGCACATCGCCATAGGTCCCCCAATATAAAGTCCGGAATGCCCAGATCTTGTGTCGTGTTTTGGATAATGAAATGTATTTCCTGGCGTCAATATAGAATGATCCCCAGTCGTACGTGCTTCCCATCCCCTTTTTGTTGATCTTGAAAATAGCAGCCGAATAAAATCCATTTCTTGGATTAATTGAATTTTTCCGGCTATCACGGAGAATATTTAGGGTTATTCCTGAAGAGGTGGTGTTGGAGGATGTGCCGTAAGGATACGTGTTAAAATCGTTTGCCGGTTTTTCAACATTCGGGTTCTCTTTAAGACTGTAGAAAACATCCAGATTATAGCCAACCCCGACGTAAAGATATCTGACTATGCGCGTATGCGCGGTGAAGTAGGTCCGGGCTTGTTCATACTCAATATTGATGGGATTGCTTTTGGAAGTACCTGAGCCCAAACCGTATTCAGGAGACCCATTATGAATGAACCGGAAGTCGCCGGTGATATTCCATTTATTCTTGTCAAGCCAGATGTTGGGTGAAAGGGTTATACCGTAACTACCTTTGAAGTTGGTATAGGGATAAAAATAAATACTGCTGATATTGGTTTCATGACCTGCATAGAAAGACGCATTGATTGCCGAGATGGCCACTTTGTCGCCGGAAGCGGGTGCGACAGGAATTACTGAAAACAGCACTTCGCCGTCGTCACCTGACCGGTCTACTTTGCCATGGTCACCCAGCTTAAACGCATAGATAAGGAAGTCGATGAGATCCGTTTGATCCAGCTTGTGAATCAACGTGTCGGTGTGAGTGGGAGGGTCTTTCTTCTGGGCAATGGAATCTGAAGTATGCACCACCATCCATCCGATGATTACGCAAAGAAGAAATCTTATTCCAAGAAACTTTTTCACACCCGCAAATTTAGTGAAGACTAGAAAAGAAGCATGAATGATTTTGATCAGACTTTACGAATACGATTGAAATGTCAATCATAACTAAAAAAGACGGTCCCGGCGAATGCTTGTCGGTGAATTCACAGAAAAGTCGACGTAAGTACAGTTATTTTTTAAATATGAAGTAAACGGCGAGGATCAGAAAAATGAATCCGATGAAATGGTTGAGCCGGAGGTTTTCATTCTTGAAGAAAATCAATGTAAAGACAACAAAGACGGTCAAGGTAATTACTTCCTGTATGACTTTCAGCTCCACAAGTGAGAAAGGTCCGCCATACTCTTTGAATCCTATCCTGTTGGCAGGCACCTGGAGGATATATTCAAACAGGGCGATCCCCCAACTGATCAGGATAATGCTGACCAGTCCCAGGTTCTGACTCCAGTTCATTTCCCTGAACTTCAGATGACCGTACCACGCGAAGGTCATGAAGGTGTTGGAAGCAGTGAGGAGGAGGATGGTATAGAAGGGTTTCATTGGTTGCTGGGTAACTGGGTAGCTGGTTTGCTGGTTTGTTGGGTAGCTGGGTGGCTGGGTGGCTGGGTTGCTGGGTAGCATCCGTATCCCAAATTCACAACTTTATTTCACTAACTTTTTATACTTGATGCGATGGGGTTGATCGTCGCCCAGCCTTTTCTTTTTATTTTCTTCATATTCGCTGAAGGTGCCCTCGAACCAGAATACCTGTGAGTCACCTTCAAATGCGAGGATATGCGTGCATACGCGGTCGAGAAACCAGCGATCGTGAGAGATGATTACAGCACAGCCCCCAAAATTTTCCAGGGCTTCCTCCAGGGAACGCAGTGTGTTCACATCAAGATCATTCGTAGGCTCATCCAATAATAAGAGGTTACCGCCCTGCTTGAGTGCAATGGCAAGGTGAGCACGGTTGCGCATACCACCGGAAAGCTCTTTCACTTTCTTTTGCTGATCGGTGCCGCTGAAATTGAATTTGCTTACATAGGCTCTTGAGTTGGTCTCTTTACCGCCGATCAGGATGAGGTCACTTCCTCCCGTGATAGCCTGCCACACCGTGTCTTCCGGTTTTAGGTCGTCATGTTCCTGGTCCACGTAAGCGATCTTCACCGTTTCTCCAACAGCAAAAGTTCCAGCATCTGGTTTTTCTTTGCCCGTGATCATCTTGAATAAAGTTGTCTTACCTGCCCCATTGGGCCCGATGATGCCGACGATTCCTGCCGGAGGAAGTGAAAAAGTCAGATTTTCATACAACAGTTTATCGCCGTAGGCTTTGGAAACGCCGGTAGCTTCGATCACCTTATTTCCCAATCTCGGACCGGGAGGAATGTAGAGTTCCAGCTTTTCTTCTTTCTCGCGGCCTTCTTGTGAAATGAGTTTTTCATAGGCACCCAGGCGGGCTTTGCCTTTGGCATGCCTTCCTTTTGGATTCATCTTCACCCATTCAAGTTCCCGTTCCAACGCTTTCTGTCGCTTAGATTCCGTTTTCTCTTCCTGCATCAACCGTTTTTGTTTCTGATCCAGCCAGGAAGAATAATTTCCTTTCCAGGGAATTCCCTCCCCGCGGTCGAGTTCGAGGATCCATCCGGCTACATTATCCAGGAAATAGCGATCGTGGGTAACGGCGATGATCGTACCCTTGTACTGACGGAGGTGTTCTTCCAGCCATTGTACCGACTCAGCGTCCAGGTGGTTGGTGGGCTCATCCAGCAACAGCACATCAGGTTCCTGAAGTAAAAGACGGCACAACGCTATTCTGCGTTTCTCCCCACCGGAAAGATGCTCCACTTTTGCATCGGGTGGTGGGCAGCGAAGGGCATCCATAGCCCGCTCCAGTTTGTGATCCAGATCCCAGGCGCCGATGGCATCCAGTTTCTCCTGCAGTTCACCTTGCCGGTTGATGAGTTTTTCCATTTTGTCCGGATCTTCAAGCACTTCCGGATCGGCAAATTTTTCATTCAATGCTTCAAACTCTTTCAGCAGGTCAGTGACTTCTTTCACACCCTCTTCAACAATCTCTTTTACAGTTTTGCTTTTATCAAGCTGAGGTTCCTGTTCGAGCAGACCAACGCTGAAAGTGAGGTCGGAAACCACTTCACCCTGAAATTCTTTATCGCTACCGGC
>DAOMZK010000292.1:0-4162 GCA_035438035.1 Cyclobacteriaceae bacterium
GGAAGAAGCTGTGCTGCTTGATTCACCCATTGATGTGAAACAAAAGAAGATTCTGGCCGACGTCGCGCTCAATACTTCAAGATCGATGGGTGCAACCTACACGGATGTGAGAATAGGAAGGTATCTCAATCAGTTTGTCATTACGCGCGAGCGCAAAGTTCAGAACATTGTCAACACGGAATCTTTTGGGGTAGGAATCCGCGTAATTGTCAACGGAACCTGGGGTTTTGCCGCCACCAACAATGTTAGCAATGACGGAATCAAGAAAGCGACGGAACGTGCCGTGGCCATTGCCAAAGCGAATTCCAAATTTCAGAAGGAGCCGCTTACGCTGGCCCCTACTCCTGCCTATGGCGAAGTGAGTTGGAAGACACCCATCAAGAAGAATGCTTTCGAAGTTCCGGTGAAGGATAAAGTTGACCTACTCCTTAACGCGAATGCAAAAGCGATGGAGAAAGGTGCAAGCTTCATCAACAGTTTGCTTTTCATGGTGAACGAACAAAAATATTTTGCCTCATCTGAAGGTTCTTATATTGATCAGGACATACATCGCATTTGGCCCAACTTTAGTGCGACGATGATTGACCGGCAGTCAGGTCAGTTCAAGAACCGTTCTTCATTTGCGTCTCCGGTCGGGATGGGTTATGAATATATGGATGGTAATTCGGCGGACAAAATACAGGCGCCGGGAGGAATTATTCTCTACAATAAATCGTACGACATGGTGGAGGATGCCACGATGGCTGCAGACCAGGTGAAACAAATGATCTCCGCCAAGAGCGTAGAGCCCGGTAAATATGACCTTGTGCTCGAGCCTTCTCACCTTTGGCTGACCATTCATGAGTCAGTCGGACACCCAACCGAACTGGATCGCGTGATGGGCTATGAAGCCAACTATGCAGGCACCAGTTTCCTTACACTGGATAAATGGCAAAGCAAGAAATTCAACTTTGGAAGTAAGCAGGTAAACATCGTCGCTGACAAACTGCAACCAGGATCACTGGGTGCAGTAGGCTACGATGATGAGGGCGTTAAATGCAAACAATGGGATCTTATTAAAGACGGCATTCTTGTCAACTACCAGGCTATCCGCGACCAGGTACATATCCTGGGACAAAAAGAATCGCATGGATGCTGTTATTCACAAAACTGGGCGGATGTTCAATTCCAGCGGATGGCCAACGTTTCATTGCAACCTGGTAAAGAACAGCTCACGCCTGAGCAAATGATTTCAAGTATTGAGAAAGGAGTCTACATCGTTAAAGACGGCTCTTTTTCAATTGATCAACAGCGCTACAACTTCCAGTTTGGTGGTGTTCTTTTCTTCGAGATCAAGAATGGCAAGATCGTGGGTATGTTGAAGGATGTTGCATACCAGGCCAACTCACAGGACTTCTGGAATTCCTGTTCACAGATCTGCGACGAGAGAGACTATCGCCTTGGTGGCGCATTTAATGATGGCAAAGGACAACCTTCACAGTCCAATGCTGTATCGCATGGATCTGCGACAGCGAGATTCAATGGAATCAACGTCATCAACACAGGAAGAACGATCTAACATAAATCGACAAATCAATTAATCATTAATTAGCAATACCATGGCAATGCTCTCAAAAGATGAAGCAAAAAAAATACTGGAGAAAGTCCTCAGCTTCTCCAAGGCAGAGGGATGCTCAGTGGGGTTGAGTGGTTCCGACCGCGGCAACATCCGTTACGCACGCAACAGTGTGTCCACCTCAGGCGAAGACAGCAATGTCACGCTGAGTGTGCAATCCTATTTTGGTAAAAAATCAGGTGCAGCCACGATCAATGAATTTGATGATGCCTCCATTGAACGTACAGTACGTCGGGCGGAAGAACTGGCACAATTTGCTCCTGAGAATCCGGAATTCATGGATCCACTCGGACCGCAGACCTACGGCGGAGAATCCAAGACATTCTCCGAAGCTACAGCGAAGACAACACCGGAATACCGTGCGCAGGCAGCCGCTGACAGTATTAATCCAGCTATTCCCAAAGATGTAACGGCAGCGGGTTATCTCGTTGATTCGAGCGGGTTCTCTGCCATTATGAACAGCAAAGGATTGTTTGCCTACAACAAGGCAACCAGCGTTGACTTTACTGTAACGATGCGAACCAATGATGGCACAGGTTCCGGATGGGCTGCCCGTGACCTCAATGATATCAGTAAGCTGAATGCGTCTGAAACTTCAAAGATCGCCATTGACAAAGCCTTGATGTCAAGAGAGGCTAAAGCCATTGAACCGGGAAAATACACAGTCATTCTTGAGCCCGCTGCAGGTGCAGACCTGGTGAGGCTCATGATGAATATGAATGCCAGGCAGGCGGATGAAGGTCGCAGCTTCCTCTCCAAAAAAGGAGGCGGTACAAAGCTTGGTGAAAAACTCGTGGACGAGAGAGTGAACATTTATACTGACCCGTGGAACGATGAAGTTCCTGCTTCACCCTGGGCTGGCGACGGTTCACCCCGTAAGAAATTGGACATTATTAAGAACGGCGTGGTCGCCAACTTGTTTTATGACCGCTATTGGGCGCAACAGAAAAATGTAGCTCCCGTAAATGGTGGCGGTAATGTAATTATGGAGGGCGGTACTGCCTCCCTGGAAGATATGATCAAGGATACCAAGAAAGGCGTGATCGTTACCCGCTTCTGGTATATCCGTCCCGTTGATCCTCAGACGCTTTTGTACACCGGATTGACCCGTGATGGTACTTTCTATATCGAAAATGGCAAGATTAAACATCCCATTAAGAATTTCCGCTTCAATGAGAGCCCCATTATCATGCTGAACAACCTGGAGACCCTCGGTAAGCAAGTTCGGGCCGTAACAAGTGAAGGCGGCGGTGGTGGTGGCGGTCCTTTCGGTGGCGGTGGTGGCGGCGGCGGTATCTTCGCCCCTTACATGAAGATTCGCGACTTTACTTTCAGCAGTTTGTCTGACGCCGTTTAAGCCTAAGACGAACACAGTTCAAAAAAGGCTGTTTCATATTGAGACAGCCTTTTTTGTTGCTAATTTCCGTTGATATAATTTCCTGCAATTAAGCAGAACGTTAAAAGGAACTTTGGGCCAAAAAACCATGCTCGCTGACAACAAATTCTTCTTCACGCGGCTCCAGTACGCCTCCGGAGATTGGGATGTAGACCAGCGCATGCCCTCCAATCTGTTGAACTCGCTTATCGAATACACCACCATCCCCGTTGACACCCGTGAAAATATTGTTCCGCTCAGCAGTGATGAAATCTTCAAATGTCCCTTTTGTTATCTCAGCGGACATAAGCTTGTTGAGTTCACATCCCGTGAACGGGAGAATTTCGAAAAGTATATTCACAACGGAGGTTTTGTTTTCGTGGATGATTGCAATCATGACATCGATGGTCTTTTTGCCAAATCTTTTGAATCCCAGACGGAACGCATTTTCGGGGCAAAGGAGATGAAAAAAATTCCAAACAACCATGGTCTCTATTCTGTATTCTTCAAATTTGACGGCCCTCCCACTACCTCACAAGAACTCAACGGCTGGGGCGACGATCTTGTACACGATTATCTGAAAGGCGTGGAAGTGAACGGACGTATCGGCCTACTATACAGCAACAAGGACTATGGATGCGAGTGGGATTATGATTTTAGAAATAAACGATTTTACCGGATTGATAATACGCGATTCAGTGTGAACATGGTGATGTATGCACTCACCAGCTAAGCGCAGAATTCACAAACCAATTTTATGAACCAGGAACTTAAAGCAGCAGAAGAGTCCGCGAAGGAATTAATAGACCATCTCAATTCTCTTAAACAGGAGATTAGGAAGGTCATTGTGGGACAAGAGGAAACCATTGATCAATTATTGGTCACTTTCCTCGCCGGCGGGCATGCCTTGTTAGAGGGTGTTCCGGGTCTGGCCAAAACGCTCATGATCCGCACCCTTTCAGATGCAATCGATCTGAAAATTGAAACTTTTGGAAATGAAAGCGGCTTTTTACGGTACTCAATAATTACATCTTCGGCTTTTGTTCTATCGGCCTTAAATTTCGAAATATCTTTGAACCATGGTGGCATTCCAAAAAGCAAATGATATATTACTGCACCAACCGAAAACAAGTCAGATTGAGGAGAATAAAAGCTATTGAAACATTCAGAAG
>DAOMZK010000293.1:0-4155 GCA_035438035.1 Cyclobacteriaceae bacterium
CCATACTGATGGTCACTGAGGTTCCGTAGTTAATGTTATCTGAAGAAATGAGGAAAGCGCCAGTCACCGAGATGTCGACATCATGGGTGAGATTTCCAGCTGTCATCGTATAGGATTGTGCAGCAGATTGTTTGGTTTTAGCTGTGAATCCCGGGAACGTGATAGTTGTCAGGGAAGGAACAAGGAGAGGAGAAGTGGAAAGGTTGGTGGTTACATCCAGTTTGACCGGGCTACTTTGGAGGTTCGAAGCAGCATCATCTGCCACAACATATACATCATAGGCGGTGGAAGGCTGAACGCCTGTGATCGACTTAGTAAAATCAGATGATGCGCTTGTAATGGAAAGTTGTCCGCTCAGAGCAACAGCATTTCCTACATCAATTTTTATCTGGGCAGCAGTAGGAGCCGTTGCGCCGTCCAAAAGTACTTCATAGTATACTTTCCCGGTTTCATTCATGTTGGCTACCAGGTCGAACTGCGTTTCTGAAATCGTGCCAATCTTGGGGTAGTTTACTGTAAAAAAGGGTGCCGCAACATCTGGCTCAACCGAAGAACTGCTGTTTTGTGGGTTAGGAGCAGTGAGGCGGGCTACAAAGTCAGTCGCATTATTGTCACTGTCATATCCATTTCCCAAAAATTCATCTGCCCCGCCACTTTCCAATGTCGTAGCTGTCGAAGAAGCATTCGCCTTCCGCTCGACGGACACAACATTGGTGGGTGCCGGTGTTGGGCCCGAACCTTCAAAGCAATTGGCAGTCACTCCAAACCCCACGTAATCAATCAATCCGGTTATTCCAGATAATGGGCAGCCGGTTGTTACTGTCAACGTCGTTTGGTTACTGAGTAACACAACTTTACCAGCACCTGCAGCCATGGCAATTGTTCCAGAAGCATCAGCCGTTGGTAAAGGCACACCGCCAGTACCCGCTGCTTGCTGAATTAGAAAGTACCTCCCAGGCTGAATAGTCGTTGCTGCAGGAATGTTTGTCCTTTGCCAGGAATTCCCCGTTGCTGATGCATACTGAACACTCCAGCCCGTCATGTCAACCGCCGCATTGGTTGGATTGTATAATTCAATGAAGTCGTTTTTATAAAATGCTCCGGAATTTCCACCGCCACCATACACTTCACTAATGACAACGTGGTTGGCCTGGGCAAAGGCCGCCTGGCTGAAAAACAAAAAGGACAAAAAGCAGGCATAGGCAATTGGTAAAATTCTTCTCTTCATAGGCGCGAATTTGTAGTGGTTGGCAATTTCAAGATTAAATATGCCATAGTAAAACTAATCACATTACGGTTTCTTTAATACACGGATGATCCCATAAACCAGATGAATTCAGAACGAATTGTGGAACACCATTTTACAAATGGTTAATTCAATTAATTATGCAAGCTTTTGAACTCATTAGAAATAAAAAAAGCCGGTATCGTACACCGGCTTTTCAAGTTTTTCAGGTTAACCTGACCTACATGTTCTTCACTACCTCTTTGGCAAATTCAGAACATTTTAACAAAGTTGCTCCTTCCATCTGGCGATGGAAGTCGTAAGTAACGCGTTTGGATGCGATCGCATTTTCCAATCCTTTGTAAATCAAGTCAGCCGCTTCCTGCCAGCCCATGTATTCAAACATCATGGCACCAGAAAGAATTACAGAACCCGGATTGACTTTATCCTGCCCTGCATATTTAGGAGCCGTACCGTGTGTGGCTTCAAAAATCGCATAGCCTGTATGATAATTGATATTTCCACCAGGAGCAATTCCAATTCCGCCCACAATGGCAGCCAATGCATCCGATACATAATCACCATTCAGGTTCAATGTGGCCACTACAGAATACTCATCCGGTCTCAACAATATTTGTTGTAAGAATGCATCTGCGATGGAGTCCTTGATTATCAAAGTATGTCCATTCTTTACCACTTTCATCCAGGGACCTCCGTCGATTTCAACTCCACCATATTCATTTTTCACCAAAGCATAACCCCAGTCACGGAATCCGCCCTCCGTGAATTTCATAATGTTCCCTTTGTGTACGAGTGTCAGGTTGGGCTTTTTCTGAGCGATGGCAAAATCCATTGCAGACCGCACCAATCTTTCCGTACCTTCTTTGGATACGGGTTTAATACCAATACCAGAAGTTTCGGGAAAACGAATTTTCTTGTATTGTTTGGGGAATGCTTCCTTGAAGGCTGACATAAATTTTTTATTGTCTTCGCTTCCCTGTTGAAATTCAATCCCCGCATAAATATCTTCCGTGTTCTCACGGAAGATAACCATGTCAGTTTTATGTGGTTCCTTCACGGGAGAAGGAACGCCTTTAAACCAACGGACCGGACGAACACATGCATACAAATCAAGATCCTGACGTAATGCCACATTCAGTGAACGAATGCCTCCGCCCACAGGCGTGGTCAATGGACCTTTTATCCCTACCAGATATTCCTTGAATGCCGTCAGCGTTTCCTCCGGCATCCAGCTGCCATTTTTATTATAAGATTTCTCGCCAGCCAGAACTTCCTTCCATTGAATCTTGCGTTTGCCCTTATAGGCTTTTTCAATAGCCGCATCAAATACCAGTTTGGAGGCAGGCCAGATATCAATTCCTGTTCCGTCACCTTCTATATAGGGAATGACTGGAGCATCCGGAACTGACAGTTTTCCATTTGAAATGGATATTTTTTGCTCACTCATTTATGTAGGGTTTTTTAAATACTTGCTAAAAGGACCGAAAATTAGGAAAATAACCGCACAATGAAAGAAATTAGGGTCCGTTATAACAGGAATCAATCCGCTTTGAATGAAAATATTTGTTTTGGTCCTTGTCTTACTGAATTCAGCCCTTTTGGCCGCACAGGATGTATGCCTCAGTCCGGAGGAAAAAAAACTTTATGATCTTATCATGGCTTACCGGAAAAGCAAAAATCTGAAACCCCTTCCCTATTCGGCCAAGCTCTCCAAGGTTGCCCAGACGCATGTAAGGGATCTGGCCAGGAATTATGATTATGAAAACCGGGGTGATTGCAATCCGCACAGTTGGTCAGACAAAGGATCATGGTCACCTTGTTGTTACACCGCCGATCATGCCAAGGCTGCCTGCATGTGGGACAAGCCGAAAGAGATTGCGGGTTATGAAGGCGAAGGTTATGAAATTGCATACTTCAGTTCTGGTGGAGCGAATGCTGTGGAGGGACTGGAAGGCTGGAAGAAAAGCCCTGGCCACAATCCCCTGCTTATCAATTCGGGAAGCTGGGCTAAGATGGAATGGAAAGGAATAGGTGTTGGGATTTTTGAACAGTACGCGGTGGTCTGGTTTGGTATTGTCGAGGATAATTCCAAAATAAAAATTTGCAAATAAGTAAGACGGATATTACGTTCAATGCAAATACACCGCTGACTTTTTCCCCAATACAACTTCCACATGCTCCGACAGGGTCGTGGATAATTCGTAACCTGTATAGTTCGGCTGGACAGGAAATTTTGGATGGCTTCTATTCACCAATACCGCGACCTCAATCTTTTTCAAATCCACAGTCAGGAAAGGTTTCATTGCATACGCCAGCGTTCTTCCGGAGTTCAAAACATCATCTACAAGGATTACAACTTTCTTTTTGATGGATTCCGGTTCAGCCTCAAGTGCAGGCTCTTTTTTCTCAGGTGCCTCCTTACTGAGATTTACCTTTAGCGTCTTGACTTTAAGTGGAGAGATTGTAGAAAGCTCTGTCTCCAGCAATTGCGCCAGACTGTACCCCTGTCCTACGATACCGGCCAGAACAATCTCTTTTTCACTGAAATTGTTTTCATAAATCGCATAGGCCATCCTTCTGATTTTCTGACGGACCTGCCGGTCTTCCAATATCAGATTTTTTACAGCACTCATTGTTCCGGGATAGGGACGATTTTTGTGTCTTTAAATGTGGATAGGATTACCATCGACTGGAGATTGTCCACCACTTCAATATTAGTCACTTTTTCCAGCATCAGGTTTTGATAAGAAGGGATGTCCGTGCAGACAATTTTTAGAATAAAATCCGCCTGACCGGTAACATGATGACATTCCACTATTTCCTTGATTTCAGAAATGGCCTTCATGAATTTATTGATGTTCTCCTTATTGTGACCTTTGAGGGAAGCCATGACAAATGTACTCACGCCT
>DAOMZK010000294.1:0-4151 GCA_035438035.1 Cyclobacteriaceae bacterium
ACCAATGGATAAATCATTCCGGAAATCCCGAGAATAAAAAGCAGGTTAAAGTTATTACTCCCGATCACATTGCCGAAGGATGCATCATTGTTGCCGTCAATGGCCGACAATAAACTGACAATAAGTTCGGGCATGGAAGTTCCGAAGGCTACTACAGTGAGTCCAATAGCCAGATTGGAGATACCATACTTTTTTGCTGCTGAAGAGGCGCCGTTGACTAAAAAATCTGCTCCTTTAATCAGGACGACGAATCCCGTCAACAGCAATACAATCGGAATGAGCATAGGTCAGGGTTTGGGTGTTAGTATGGAAAGTTAAAACCATTTTTTGTATTTGAAATAGCGAATCATTCCAAAAACAATAAGGGCCATCGAAATCATGACAATGGGATAGCCCCATTCCAAACGCAATTCAGGCATAAAATCGAAATTCATACCGTATATCCCCACTATAAATGTCAGAGGAATGAAAATGGTGGAAATTACAGTTAACACTTTCATGACTTCATTCATACGGGTATTCATGGTATTGATGTGTATATCCATCAGGCCGGAAGTCAGGTCTTTGTAGGTATCCAGGGAATCAATCAGGTGAACGACGTGGTCATACACATCACCGAAGTACCGGATGTTGGCTTGTTCAATGAATCCGGTTTCATCCTTGGTGAGTTTACTCATGGCATCGCGAAGCGGATACAGCGCTTTGCGGAGATAGATCAACTCCTTCTTAATTTTTTGAATATTTTGAAATTCCCTGACGGTTGGATTTTTATAAACGTCGTCCTCAATCTTCTCAATTTGCCCACCCACTTCATCCAACACGTTGTAGTAGTTGTCTACAATAATGTCGACGAGCCGGTAAAGCAGATAATCGACCTTGCGTGTTCTCACCCTGCCGGTGCTCTGCTTGATTCTTTCGCGGAAAGAGCCGAAGTAGTCGCCCTCTTTTTCCTGAAAGGAAAGGAGATAATCCTTGCCCAGAACAAAACTGATCTGCTCATATTCAATTTGGCTGTCCTTGATACTGTGCAGCATTTTGAGCGTGATGAAGAGGTATTCTTCAAATTCCTCCACCTTGGGTTGATGGTCGCTTAAGATATCTTCAATCAGGAGCGAGTGAAGCTTGAAGTGTTTGCCGAGTTTGATGATGATCGATCGTTCATGCAGACCGTCGACATTAATCCAGTTAACATGATCTTTTTTCAAATATGAGAGGAGTTCACCAACAGGGATATCCGCTTGCATTGCATATTCCTGCTCATTGTATTGGATCATCTCCAGGATAACCTTTTGGTCACTGGGCGGTCTGGAGTTTGCACTGGTCAGTCTTTGTTTGGCCATCAGGAATTTTTATTGAGGTTGATTCCGGTAGGTAATCATGCGCAGCGGCATTGCCATTTCAATTCCTTCCTTGTCGAATCGCAGTTTAATGGACTTGAGCAGGTCGCATTTCAGATCAAAACCTGAATTGGGATTTTCAGCCCATGCATAGGCGCGCAGTTGGGTGCCGGTCTCAGTGAATCCCATCACCCGTACCATAACCTGGTGGTCGCCTTTTGCCAATTCAAGCTCATTCCTGTTATCAATGCAGTTGGGGTGTTTTAATGCTTCATCCTGAATGATTTTTTGAGCTTTATCAATATCCGATTCAAACGAAATCACCAGTTCAACAAACATGCAGACTTTCTCATCCGTGATGGTGGAATTGATAATCACCTCGTTGCTGATTACGGTGTTGGGGATAACGATCCTTTTGTTTTCAAAATCTTTAATAACCGTATGACGGAGGGTAATGTCCTCCACATCGCCCTGGTAAAGTTGTCCTATTTTCACCCGGTCGCCTACGCTGAAGGGTCTGAAGATGACCAGGAAAAAACCGCTGATGATATTGGAAAAGGCAGATTGAGAAGCAAATCCCACAATAGCTGCGAGAATACCGGCACCGGTAAGAATCGTGTTGCCGAAAGTGCGAAGGGTAGGAATGGATCTGAAAATGATGATGATGGCAATCAACAAAATCAGAAAGTCGATTGCATTCTTGAAGAAGTTGTAACGGGTGGGATCAACCTTCAGTTTGCTGGCTGCAGCCCTAAGAAATCTCCCGACGATGAATCGGATGATTCTTCCGAACAGGAATGCCACCGCCAGGACGATGGCGGCAAAGACAAACTGTTCCCATTGCTTATCGAAGGTATCCATTGGCCACTAAATTAAGGAATAGTCGATAGCCTCTTATGGGTAATAGAAATTATTTGCAAAGCGCATTGTCCATTGCGGTTGTTAAAATCACTTTGGCGGTCGGATTGTCTGCCACAATCCTTCTATTAGCTATATTGCCGAAATGTCCCTGAGGCTCCAAGATATCCAGGCTCCCATCGCAAAAGAAATGGAAGAATTTGAACAAAAGTTCAGAGCTTCCATGCATACCAAAGTGCTGCTCCTGGATAAAATCATGCACTACATCGTCAAGCGGAAGGGAAAACAAATGCGGCCCATGTTTATTTTTCTCAGTGCAGGAACCTGTGGTACGATCACGGAGTCAACTGTCCGCGGCGCTGCCATGATTGAAATGGTGCACATGGCCACGCTGGTGCACGACGATGTAGTTGACAATTCCAACTACCGCAGGGGGTTTTTTTCAGTGAATGCGCTTTGGAAAAATAAAATTGCAGTACTCGTGGGCGATTTTCTTCTCTCCCGTGGGATTATGCTTTCGGTGGAGCATAAAGAATTTGATTTGCTTAAAATCGTCACCGATGCAGTCAAGGATATGAGTGAAGGTGAACTGCTCCAGATGGAAAAAGCCCGCCGGCTTGACATCAGCGAAGAAGTTTATTACCAGATCATTCGCCAGAAGACTGCGTCGTTGATCTCATCCTGTTGCGCAGTGGGAGCGAGTTCAGCACGCGCAGATTCTGCCGCTGTGGAGAAGATGAAAAAATTCGGACAGCTTATCGGGATGGCCTTCCAGATCAAAGATGACTTGTTTGACTATGGCGAAGCGGAGATTGGAAAGCCGGTAGGCATCGACATCAAAGAGAAAAAAATGACCCTTCCGCTCATTTATGCGCTGTCGAAGGATTCTACTTCCTGGATGGAGAAACGAAAAATCATCGGGATAGTGAAGAATGAAAGTGAGGATACAAAGAAGGTGAGTCAAGTAATCGAATTTGTGAAGCGTTCCGGGGGCATTGAGTATGCCAAACAGGCAATGGAACGGTTTTATAACGAAGCGCTGGAATGTCTTACTGAATTTTCAGATTCAGCGTATAAACAATCCCTTCAGCAATTGGTGCAGTTCACCATTGAAAGAGTGAAATAGAAAGTAGCCAATCTATGCATGGACGCGTTCACGTCCGGCTTCAAGGATGGCGTAATTCTTCCAGGTTTGGAATGTCTGAGGATCAAGCGTGCTGTCAGCCGTGCCTGTATTGCCTGGCTTGAAATTGCCTTCCATTTCCCACCATTTTTTGGCGTTTTCTTTAGCGGTATTCCGGTCTACATCAAAATATCCAATAACAGAATCAGATATGATCCAGGGTCTGTCGATGGAAGCATACTTTTCAAAAATCATGGAGCGCATCTGCGTACCACTGGTTTGATTCTTGAAATGGGATACCGTATAGGAAAGTGTTTCGGGCTCCGTCATCACCAGGTCCCAATACTTTTTGCTGGATACCACCTGGGAAGTGGTGAGTAAATATCCATACCCCTTTTCCAGTGGCTCTTTGGTAATGAGGCACTTTGCCTTGAATTCTTTTTTCTTTTTGCCGAAAAGGGTATCGAGAAGGGCCATGGGTTTTAATTTCTACAACTTAGATACTCCGCAGGATGCAAATAGTTGCACCGGGAGCCCCTTTTTTTTGAAAAACAGTTGTTAGACGTCAAAATCAGGCCATGAATTGCATGCTGCACGACTTATATTGATTATGTCCCCTTGACCTTGACGGTCGCTTTGCGTTTCAGAAAACGCTCATAATTATTGAAGAACTCTTCCAGCTTCTCGGCTGGCAATCCCTTTGCAATTATTTTTTTCTTGTCATCCAATACATAGAGTGTGGGAGTGGTCTCGGCATAATAGGATTTGCTGTAATGTCCGGTATAGCTCCTGGGTCCGTTTACAGTGATCCAGCCCATCTTCATTTCTTTAAT
>DAOMZK010000295.1:0-4146 GCA_035438035.1 Cyclobacteriaceae bacterium
ATATTGCAGAATTACAAGATAGAGAAGTTGCCCATCGTCAATAAAAAAGGAAAGCTCACCGGTTTAGTAACCTATAAAGATATTCTGAAGAAAAAGAACAAGCCTTTTGCCTGCCAGGACAAGTTTGGAAGACTGAGGGTAGGCGCTGCGGTGGGTGTTACCGCCGATATGATGGCCCGCATTGAAGCGCTCAAGGCGGCAGGTGTAGATGTCATCAGTATTGACACCGCACATGGGCATTCCCGTGGAGTGATTGAAGCGGCAAAAAGGGTGAAGAAGAAATTTCCAGAAATGGAATTATTGGTGGGAAACATTGCCACAGGAGATGCGGCGAAAGCGCTTGCCAAAGCTGGAGCGGACGCCATTAAAGTCGGTGTGGGACCTGGAAGTATTTGCACTACACGGGTGGTGGCCGGCGTGGGACTTCCTCAACTTTCTGCTGTCTATGAAGCAGCCCTGGCGGTTAAAGGATCTGGAGTGAAAATAATCGCTGATGGAGGAATCCGATTCTCGGGTGATATGGTCAAAGCCATCGCTGCCGGCGCTGATTCTATTATGATTGGTTCATTGCTGGCAGGAACAGAAGAAGCCCCGGGTGAAATGATTATTTACGAGGGAAGAAAATTTAAATCCTATCGTGGGATGGGGTCTCTGGAAGCCATGGATGACGGATCAAAGGACCGCTACTTTCAGGATGCCGAGGAAGATATAAAGAAACTGGTACCGGAAGGAATTTCAGGAAGGGTGCCATTCAAAGGATTGGTGTCGGAAGTATTGTACCAAATGGTGGGAGGCCTTAAAGCCGGCATGGGATATTGCGGGGCAAAGAATATCGAAAAGCTAAAACTGGCTAAGTTTGTTAAGATCACCACTGCAGGGGTAACAGAAAGCCATCCCCATGATATTTCCATCACCCGCGAAGCTCCAAATTACAGCAGAAAGTAAGACCGATTCATCCTCGTTTACGATCTTTACAAGCCGTATTGCGTAAATAAGCTTTTCTGCGGTATGGATCAATAATTATCCCTTGAAGACCAAAGCACTTATCAGGCTTACTTTTCTCATAGCTACCATAGCGTGGTTGGTCATGGTCTTTGCTGACGTGACCATAGTCTTCAGTGACAAGAATAGCCTCACTCCCGATGTCCCCCCCTGGCTACCCCGACTGATGCTGGATGTATATGTCATCAGTATATTTTATTACTATAAATTCAAGATTGAGCGCGATGAGTCTCTCAATTTTACTGATCTGCTTTGGCGGGTGTTTGCCACTGGACTTGTAGCCACCGTTATTTCTTTGGCGCTGCGCCTGCTGGATATCTTGCTGGGACCTACCAAGCTAACACTGAATATTTATTTTATTGATTTTGAGTACCTCGTCAGTCTCGGCCTTTTGTTAAGCTTTTTGGTGGCAGCCTATACAAGCTGGAAGCGACTGATCCTCTATCAGAAATCAAAGTGGCTGCTCCGCGGCTGGATGGTTTTTGAATTTGCACTTTTAATGGTTTTGTTCTCGGACAATCTCACCGTAGATGTTCATGAATCTATTTTTACAATAATCAGCGTACTTACGGGACTTCTGGCCCTCGTGCTTTCCGCGAATATGAAGTGGGTCGCTTACCTCAACTTCAAACAGAAATGGACGAGCCTGCTGCTATTGCTCCTCACTTTTTTCTATCTCGGATATTTCTTCTATACCGTTAACCGGTTTTCTGATGAGATTATGCTGCAGACCACGGCCTTTCTTGACTTCAGGAGTCACATATTTAACATCTACCTGTTTTCTTTTGTAATGCTGTACAGCATTTTTTCATTCCTGGTCATTCTTTTCAATCTACCCACTTCTTCTGTCTTTGAGCAAAAGCTGGAAGAGGTTGTAAACTTTCAGCGAATCAGCCAGTCGGTCCAAACTGAGCAAAGCGAGGAAAGTGTGTACAAAATTCTTCTGGAGAGTTCTGTCAGCTCTGTTTTTGCAGACGCGGCCTGGCTGGAAATAAAAAGCGAACATCAGCAAAACCGTTTGCAGACTTACCAATTGACTGAAAGTGATGCGGCGCGGATTCAACAGCATCTGAACGACCGGCATGTAAAAGGAATCCTGGACCAAAGCAGTGACAAGACAAGAAATCTTTCTGAGCATCTGGGCTCGCTGAAGGGAACGCGCTTCAGGTCACTGATGGCTTTTCCGGTATATGTCAAAGGAGAAAAAATAGGAACGCTTGCATTGTTGAAGGAACTCCCGGAAGGATTCAATAAGGAGATGACCCAGATTGTTTCAGCTTTCGCCAACCAGGCGGGAATTTCAATTGAAAATTTCAGGTTATTGAAAGAGGCTATTCAAAATGAGCGATATAAGGAAGAACTTAAAATTGCGAAGACAGTTCAAAAAAGCTTACTGCCGGACAAACTGGAGAATGGCGAGGATTTTGAAATCTCTGCGTTTTCTGAATCTGCAGATGAGGTAGGTGGTGATTATTATGATACCCTCCGAATCAATGATCACCAGGTGGGTTTGATTATCGCTGACGTCTCCGGTAAAGGAACCACAGCGGCCTTTCACATGTCACAGATGAAAGGAATATTTCATAGTCTTGCACAACAGGCGCTTGAGCCTAAAGATTTTATGGTCCGTGCCAACCAGGCGTTAAAGTATTGCCTTGAACGGGGATCTTTTATCTCCGCCACTTACTTTGTTGTGGATTCAAAAGAGAAGAAGATATACTACTCAAGGGCCGGACATTGTCCCGTATTGCTGTATCGTGCGCGTGAGAACAGAGCGGAATATCTGATTGACAAGGGCACAGCACTGGGCATGATCAAGGGTAAAGATTATGTCAATTTTGTGGAGAACAATGTCATTGAATATGGTCAGGGCGACATCATGGTCTTATTCACTGACGGGATCACCGAAGCAAAGAATCAAAAAGGCGAGGAATTTGGGTTGGATCTCCTCAAAGCAAGTATTCTTGAAACTGTAGCTGAAAACCCCAGGGATATTCAGTCTCAATTAATCAAGCGTTTGTACAATTATACAGGTACTGAAGAAATTGATGATGACTACACAACCATGGTTGTGAAATTCCGGTGATACGAACATTAAAAAACCAAATACGTTAACATACTATGGTCCATATCAAGCGATTACAGGAAGACGGAGCAGACATTTTGGCCGTCGTCGGTGAAATTGATGCCAGTTCATCAATTGAGTTAGATCTGGCTATTGCTAAAAGTGTGGGGGAGGGCTCTACTCGCATCCTGGTGGATTGCAGCGCGCTGGAGTATATCTCTTCTGCTGGTTTAGGGGTATTTATGTCCTACATAGAAGAGTTTCGCGATAAGCGCATTCATATGGTGTTGTTTGGTATGAAGGAGAAAGTCTCCAACACTTTTCAAATACTGGGATTGGCGGATTTGTTACAGATACGGGCAACGAAGCAGGAAGCAAAGAAATTAGTGCATGAATTATCAGTATAGCATCGGCTGCAGCCTCGAGAATCTCAAAGGGGTGCGTGACTTTATCAGAAAGTCATTGCGCAGTCATGTTGCGTCCGATGTGGTATTGAATGAAATTATTCTGGCTATGGACGAAATGTGCTCGAACCTCATGATTCATGCGCATCAATGTAATCCGCGCCACACACTTGAGCTGCAGATTGAAGTTCCTGCCAAAGGAAAAATCATTTTTGAAATTCTGGATGATGGAGAAATGTTCGACATCAACCGGTTTCATGAACCCGGCATTGATAGTCTCATTCATGAGAAGAGAAAAGGAGGCCTGGGGATCAGGCTGGTGAAGTCCATCATGGACGAAGTCCAGTATATAAACCGGGATGGCCGTAATGTCTGCCGTCTCACCAAGACAATCGCTTAGTCCGGTTTGTTCATCCGTGTGCACATTGTATTTTTGCAGGCTTTACTTATTTAAAAGTGACAAGAATCCTTCTTATCGTCTTATCGGCGTTGGTTTGCACGGGTCTTAGCCAGGCTCAGAAGAAATCCCCTTCACCAGTTCCATTATTTACCATTCAGAGTCAGCCAGTTTTCACCGAGGAATTTACCTATCTCTATCGCAAAAATCACCTTAAGCCTGAGGACTTCACTGAACAAAAAATTGAAGACTACATTGGCTTGTTTATCAATTTTAAG
>DAOMZK010000296.1:0-4133 GCA_035438035.1 Cyclobacteriaceae bacterium
TATTGCTCTTTGCAGTCTTCGCCGTGATTGCCTTCCTGGCCTGTAAGTCCGAACAGTCTCTCTTTCAGTATGGGGTCTTTTTTGTTCCAGAAAGCCCAGGAGAAGCAAACGATCTGATTATTATCGCTGATTCCACCGATACCTTCTTCACCCCAGCGATAGGCTTTGCTGCGTGCCATGTCGTGGGAAATAAATGCCCACGCATTACCATCAGCGCTGTAGTCTTCGCGAACCGTGCCCCATTGTCGTTCTGTCAGATAAGGTCCAAACTTGCGCCAGTCTCTTCTTTTGTCGCGGTCTTCGATCAGGCGCAGCTTTTCAGCGGTCATGGGATGGTGAGAAAATTAGGAAGAGCAAGATAAGAGAGATTGGGGAGGTGGCATGGGAAGAAACTCAAAGAAATTTTAACCGCAGAGGCGCAAAGGCGCTAAGAATTGCATCCCCTGTGTCTCAGTGCCTCTGCGGTTTATTTTTTATTGACTGCAAACGTTTGTGCTTTTTTTAACTCGGAATTGGCTGTAAGCCGCTAACTTTTATCTCACGGATTATCATCACCTGCCACTTCATACCCCCGCCACTTATATTCCTTGGCGAGTTTCGATGCTGCAGGCCAGGCAATCAAATGCTGTTCGCTGGCCACCCACTTTTTCCTGTTTTCTTCTGTGTCGAAGAAAATCTGGACTGAATAATTGAAATTGGTGGGTTCAGCGCCTATTGATTTTGCCTGTTCTTCAGGAAATAGTTTCAGCAATTTAGAACCAACGTAGCCCTTCTGAACCGTCATTGCGGGTACATAGATGGAAGCGTACATTTTTTCAAATGCTTCGCTGTTTTCTTTCGGTACAACAAAGTCCATTTGCAGGGCCATGTATTTCGTTTTGGAAACTTTCGGACCCTTATTCACGGCAATTCCAATCACGAGTAATTCGAGATCCTCAGTTCCGGAATTGGAGAAACTTACGGATTCTCCCATGAATCCCGGAAATGAATCATCGGCTTTAATGGCCATCGTATTGGCGCCAGCCGTAAAATTACCAGCACCTTTTATTACATAATACACTTCATCGATGCCATCCAGTTGGCGCGGACCCGCAGATTTACCGACCGGAATCACAACGTGATCCACATGGTTCCATTTGGTGCTGAAGATTTCCGGACCCAATGTCCTGCGGTACAACGCGCCGTTGCCTGCATAAAGATGGTTATCAGTTTTTAATAATTCTTTTTTTAAAGTACTCGAAACAAAAACAGGAGTCTTATCGATGGTCACTCCGACACGGTTGTCACCCAGATCAAAGGCGTCGCCCATTCCTTTATTTTTGGAAACGGCAAAGTTCAGCCACTTCAGTGGTTCACTTGTCGGATTGTAAATGGCATGTGCGTCGCCCATTTTACAAGGCACAATAACAGGAGCCTTCAATCTTGAAGTGCGGCCATTCACGGTGAATTCAGCTTCACCCGAAAGCAGAACGTACATCTCCTCAATACTGTGATGAAAGTGATGACCTATGCCTCCTTTGGGGTTAATGGTCCCTGAGTGCAGGTACAAAAAATTAGTGGCCAGCACATCTCTCCCGATAAGTTGAGTAAATCCCATTTGTCCCGCTCCGGCGTGAACAGCAGAAAGCACCTTATAAGTGGCGGGGTCATTGTGAACGACACGCTCCTTACCAGGTTGTGCTGACGCAGAAAAGGCGACGATAAGCAAGAGGATTAGTATACGGTTCATAAAATCGAGGATTAGGGATTGGTTCAATTGGTATTCATTGTCAATTATTTCTTGTCTGGCAAAGCATACACCACATACCCCCTCGGCTGCGCCCCTGGTTCTTGGGAGTGATCGATGGTGTCATCTGTAAAATTGAATGTCGCATTTACGACGATATATTGCTTGCCGGCAGTTTCATACATAATGGGCTGCGCATTGCTTTCGAAACTGAGATTGGTGTCCCAAAGAATTTTACCGTCCGAAGCATCAAGCGCATACAATTTGCCTCCTTTGCCTGTACTGAAAACAATACCGGTAGAGGTAATAACCATTCCTTTCCTTTGGACGCCAGCGTATGCTCCAAAATTTTTGTCACCACGTGCAACAGCAGCGGCATCTTCGCCAACTGGTGTTTTCCATTTTACTGTTCCTGTGTTCAGGTCGTAAGCCATGACCGTTGACCAAGGCGGCCCCAGCAACGCCGGCCAGTCTGTTCCATAGTCCGTAGTATACCGGTTTTCAGGATGGACTACCCCTTCTGGATAGTCTGTCAGGGCTATGCCTCTTTTTGCATCGGGCTCAATCGTTACACCACCGGATTCAACAACCGGACCTTCAGGAGGCTTGCGGTTATTGTTCCTTCTGAAGTTGAAATTATTTGGAACCCCGCCCATGTACTTGAACAAGGCTGCCAGTGTCTGTTCGTCAACATGAACAAAGCCCGGCATCTGACCTTTTCCATTGGCTACAACATCTTTGAATTCAAAGTAAAACATGCGCTGACCGGCATTGACCAGGGAAGGTCCCAGCGCACCTTTCATATTTTCCCCATGGCAGGTTTGGCAAGTTCTTGAGTAAAAGTCTGTGGCTAATTTTATTTCATTTTTGGATAAGGTAGCCTGAGGGGGCACAACCTTGTTGAGTTTATAGATAGAAGCATATTCCTGCGTCTGGATAAAAACGATTCCGTTTTTCGGATCTGAAGCTGTATTTCCAAAGTTGACCCCTCCCAGTGCGCCGGGCATCATGACGGTTTCATATTTGTCCGACGGCGGCAGATAAAGGCCTGACCGAGCTGAGTCCAGTCGTTTGAACCACTTTTGTTTTACATCATCAGAGAAATAAGGATTCAGCATTTCCTTGGTCACTTCATGTCTGGTAAAAGTGGGAAGTGAAGGGATGGGCTGCGTGGGCCAGGATTTCTCACCGGGCATTTCACTGGCAGGGAAGGGTTTCTCTTCAATAGGGAATACGGGTTCTCCTGTTACGCGGTCGAAGACAAACATGAATCCATGCTTGGTTGCAACAGCGACCGCATCAATGGATTTGCCTTCTTTATTCACAGTAATAAGCTGTGGTGCAGAGGCCAGATCATAGTCCCAAAGATCGTGGTGGACGGTCTGGTAATGCCACAATCGTTTTCCCGTACGGATATCCAGCGCCACAAGACAATTACCAAACAGATTGCTTCCCTCACGGTCCGCGCCATAATAATCATAAGTAGGTGAGCCCACCGGCAGATAGGCAATACCTCTTTTTTTGTCAATGGATATTTCACTCCAGACATTCACTGCACCAACATACTTATACGCATCTTTTGGCCAGGTATCATAACCAAATTCTCCTGGCTGGGGGATGGTGTGAAAGGTCCATTCCAGTTTGCCGGTCACGATGTTGTATGCCCTGACATATCCGGGAGCAGAGAAATAATTTTCGCCCGGGGCGGAGCCGATGATCAAAAGATCTTCGAAGATTACGCCCGGCATCATGGCCTGAATCCGTCGTATGGTTGAAGGATCTCGGTCAACGTCTTCTCGCAGATCAACATATCCATTTTTACCAAAAGTCCGGATGGATTTTCCAGTAACAGCGTCAATTTCCTGGATTGAATTGTTGAGCGTAAAGACAAGTCGTTTGTCCTTCTTGTCTTTGCTTTCCCAGTAATTAATCCCCCGCCGGCTTACACCCTGCATGTTGGCGTGTATCCAGATTTCCTTGCCGGTCTTTACATTAAGGGCAATCAATGAGTATCGCTTGCCCATCACATACATCGTTGTATCCACTACAATGGGGCTAAAGAAATAGAAAAGACTGTCAGCGACAGGATAAGTCCATGCCACCTTTAGCTGGTTTACATTTTCTTTAGTGATCTCGCTGCTTTCAAAATATCTTGACTGGTCAGGACCGCCGCCGTACTGATCCCATTTTTTATGTTCATCAGACGAAGATCCTGTGGAACAACCTGTGTAAATAAGCAAGGATAAAAGTGCGAAGTGGACGCAGCGGACTTTAGCCGGTAGAATTCGAAATGTCATGAATAAAAAATTAAAATATTGAAATCAGTTTGCGATTAAATATAGGATAAATTTTTGTCGGAAGAGGGAAAAGCAATGAAATGTGCTGTTTTAGAAATTCCTGGTTGCGT
>DAOMZK010000297.1:0-4132 GCA_035438035.1 Cyclobacteriaceae bacterium
TTGCCAATGCGCAGGCATGCAATCCGCGGATATGATTAAAATTACTCCTGCGATAAGGAATGAGTGTCTTTAACTCATGATCACCAATTTTAACAATTTGAAATCGATGGGGCTTGTTGAAAGGAACCATCCTGTATAAGGACTGATTGAGAACCCACAGCCAGAAAGAAGAGTGTTTGGCTTTTTCAATTACCTTGGCAGAATCAAACATGGAGGCAGAGTTAATGTGTTAATAGTATTTGTGATCAGGATCTGTGATGGAAGGTAGAAAATTTTAAACAAGGACATGAAGAAGAAAGTTATTGTTTTAGGGGCTGGCCGGGTAGGGAAAGCCATGGCGTTGGATTTGGCCACTGCCTTTGAGGTTACTTCAGCCGACATCAACACCGCGAGATTAAGTGAAATTGCCGCATCCGGAATACAGACTCTTGAAATTGACTTGTCGGATTCCAATTCGCTGACTAAAGCCCTTCAACCTTTTGATCTTGTGGTGGGGGCTCTTCCAGGATTCATGGGCTTCCCAACCACCCGGACAGTAATCGAAGCCGGAAAAAATATGGTGGACATTTCATTTTTCGCCGAAGATCCATTTCTCCTTGACAACGCCGCTAAACAAAAAGGGGTTACCATACTTACCGACTGCGGTGTTGCACCCGGAATGAGCAATGTGCTACTGGGACATCACAACGAATCGATGGAGATTGAAAAGTATGAATGCCTCGTCGGCGGACTGCCGGTAGTGCGTGAGTGGCCCTATGAATACAAAGCCGTTTTTTCACCTGTGGATGTTATTGAAGAATACGTGAGACCTGCACGGATCATACAAAATAAAACGATCGTTACAAGAGAAGCACTGTCTGATCCCGAGTTAGTTCAATTCAATGGCATTGGAACGCTGGAGTCATGGAATTCAGACGGGTTGAGAACATTGTTGACAACCATGCCGCACATCCCGAATATGATTGAGAAGACTTTGCGATACCCCGGCTGCATCGAATATTTGCGGGTACTGCGGGAGACGGGCTTTTTTTCAAAAGAACCAATTATAGTCAATGGTTCTCCTGTTCGTCCCATTGATGTTACTGCTCAACTTCTTTTTCCAAAGTGGAAACTCATGCCGGGGGAAGAAGAATTTACGGTGATGCGAATAAGAATTGAAGGTCAGGAGAACGGCCGTTTTAAATGCTACCAGTATGATCTGTTCGACCGCACCGATCTTAAAAAGGGTACACTTTCGATGGCGAGGACGACCGGCTATGTTTGTACTGCCATTGCGCACCTGGTAATGAATGGTGCGTATGCCCGTCGTGGCATTTCTCCGCCTGAATTCATAGGTCAGGATGCTACTCACGTCAGTTTCATACAAAACTACCTCGCGCAAAGGGGAGTGAAATACAATCTCACTACTTCAAACTAAGCCTTTGTAAACAATCAAAATCGTTATCTTGTTCGCCTAATTTTGTCTGCATGACACTCGAAAAAAAGAAGCCATCGCTCCTACTAGCTTTTATTCCCATTGCCATACTGATTGCATTACTCACGATCAACGTAGTTGTATTGGGCGCTGAAGCGATTACGGGGCCGAATCAGATTGCCTTACTGCTGGGTGCGTCAGTGGCAGGCATCATTTCATTCAGACTCGGTTACAGTTGGGAAGAAATAGAGGAAAGCATTATTAAAAGCATTAGCTCAGCCATGGGTGCCATCCTGATTCTTTTGGTCATCGGATCACTTTCCGGCACCTGGTTGCTGAGTGGCATTGTGCCCGCCATGATTTATTATGGATTAAAAATTCTTAATCCTACTCTCTTTCTCTTCGCGGCCTGTGTGGTCTGCTGCGTGGTCTCACTTGCCACCGGTTCAAGCTGGTCAACCGTTGCGACAGTCGGGATTGCCTTACTGGGCATTGGCAAAACGCTGGACATCCATGAAGGGGTCATCGCCGGTGCGATCATTTCGGGTGCTTATTTCGGAGATAAAATGTCTCCCCTGAGTGATACCACCAACCTGGCCCCGGCTATGGCGGGAACAGATTTATTCACGCACGTGAAATACATGGTTTACACAACCGTCCCCACCCTTATTATAACACTTATCATTTTTTTCGTTTGGGGATTCACATTGGACACCACAGGAACATCAACTGATACGCAATCTGTGTTGACGGCAATTGAAGGTAAATTCAATTTGAATCCGCTGCTTTTCATCGCCCCGGCGTTGGTAATTTTTATGATCGTAAGAAAAGTGCCGGCGCTGCCAGCGTTGATGGTGGGTGCATTGCTTGGCGGGGTATTCGCTATCATTTTCCAACCGCAGATCGTTGACCAGATATCCGGAATCACTGGCGACTCAGTCAAGTCATCCTTTATCGCGGTCATGCGCGCCATGACGACCACGGTCAACATTCAAACAGACCATGCCATGATAACCGAATTACTTACAGCAAGGGGAATGAGTGGCATGCTCAACACCATCTGGCTGATACTCTGCGCCATGGTTTTCGGTGGCGTGATGGAATCGTCAGGGTTGTTGCACAGAATCGCCGAAGAAATAATCCGGTTTGCGCACAGTACAGGATCGCTGGTAGCCAGTACAGCAGCAACGTGTCTGTTTTTCAATATTACTGCCTCAGATCAATACATGGCTATCGCCGTCCCGGGCAGAATGTACGCTAATACTTACCGCGAACGGGGGTATAAACCCGAGTTGCTCAGCCGGACATTAGAAGATTCCGGCACGGTAACCTCTGTGCTCGTCCCCTGGAATACCTGCGGAGCCACCCAGGCTAATGTTTTGGGTGTAGCCACGATAGCCTATGCACCTTATTGCTTCTTTTGTATCATCAGCCCATTGATGACAGTTTTACAAGCCTACTTAAATTATAAAATCAGGCGTTTTACGGATGACGAAAAAACTGCATAACGGAAAGACTTCCATCTCAAACGTAGAGATTAATGAATTACCGCTGGGGGCATTCTCCGGCACCGTGATCGTTATCACGGATATAGATGCAATAGAAACAGCCTTCCATGAAATCAATAAATATGATTTTGTCGGCTTTGATACGGAGACCAAGCCGGTATTTGTAAGAGGACATTTCAACAAAGTGGCCATACTGCAACTCGCCCTTCCCGATAAGGTTTTTATTATTCGGCTCAACGCTACCGGCCTTCCACCTCAGATTATCCGTTTTTTTGAGGATGAAAAAATAAAAAAAGCCGGCGTTGCCATCCGCGATGATCTCAAAGCTCTTCAGCATTTACATCCCTTCAACCCTGCCGGATTTATAGAGCTGGCGAATTTATCCAAAGAAGCCGGTCTTGAAGTAGAGAGTGTAAAAAAACTCACTGCCCTACTACTCGGATTCAGAATTTCAAAAAGTGCCCAAACGAGCAACTGGGAAGCTGAACAATTGAATGAAAAACAGATCAGCTACGCAGCCACGGATGCGTGGGTGTGCCTGGAGATCTATAAGAAATTGAAATGAATTATGAATTTCAGATTTTCAGATTTAATTGCTGCTTCGGTAAGGAAATCTGAAATATTAAATCTTGAATTATTTAGTTACCGGCTGATTTTTCTTTAGGGTACTTCTTGCCAATACTGCACTAATAATCATGAATACGGCTCCTAACAGCATAGCCGCACCAGGAAAATAAATATCACCTTCTGGCCGGGTAAAAAATGCAAACAGATTATTCATCAATGGCGGCCCGACAATTGAAGTAACACTCATCAAACTGGTGAATCCACCCTGCAATTCTCCCTGTGCATTAGGGGGAACAATGCCCGACATGATGCCCTGCAAAGCAGGACCGGCAATTCCACCAAGGCAATAAACAATAGTGAAGGCATACATCATCCAGCCTTGTGTTGAGAAAGCATACAATAAGAGTCCTGTGGCATACAGGGCAAGCCCGACATAAATACTTCGTTGCTGACCGAGTTTAGGAATGATTTTTCTGATTAACACACCCTGTACGAGGGCAAAACAGACTCCCACAACGGCAAGGGAGATTCCGATTTTCCCCGGTGTCCAATCAAACTTCTCGATAGTATAGTATGACCAGTTGCTTTGTACCGCATGTGCGGCCAGGTAAACAAATGTCAAGGCTACCAATAAACCAGAGAT
>DAOMZK010000298.1:0-4132 GCA_035438035.1 Cyclobacteriaceae bacterium
CTGAGACAAAATTTCAATTCCTCACTACGCTGTGTGGCATTCACTATCCTGAACAAAAAACTATTGCGGTGATGTACCAGCTTCATAATTTGGTTTCAAATTTCAGAATCCGCCTTAAAGCATTTCTTCCAGAAGACAAACCGGTGGTGCAGACCCTTACGGGAGTTTTTTCTGCAGCCAACTGGATGGAGCGGGAGACCTATGATTTTTTTGGAGTTGTGTTTGAAGGTCACCCCAACCTCAAACGAATTCTCAATGTCGAGGAGATGATCATTTTCCCCTTGCGAAAGGAATATCCCCTCGAAGACCAGGTGAGAGAAGATAAGAATGATGCCATGTTCGGCAGGTAATGCAGGATACCCCAACCATATCGCCCCCTTCAGCAGATTCGGAAGAAAAACAATATTCCTATCTAAACCTGGGTCCCACACATCCGGCCACACACGGCATCTTTCAGAATGTACTCAAGATGGATGGTGAAATAATTGTAGATGCCGTGCCCACCATCGGCTACATTCACCGGGCTTTTGAAAAATTGGCTGAGCGCAGACCGTTTTATCAAATTACACCGATCACCGACCGGATGAATTATTGCTCTTCGCCGATCAATAATATCGGGTGGCACATGACAGTGGAGAAACTGCTGAACGTGGAAATTCCCAAACGCGTGCAATACCTGCGGGTCATTATAATGGAATTGGCACGCATCACCGATCATCTCATTTGCAATTCAGTAATAGCTGTGGATACTGGAGCACTCACAGGTTTTGTTTACCTATTTCAGCAGCGAGAACTCGTGTACGAGATTTATGAAGAAATCTGCGGCGCACGACTGACGACCAACCTGGGTCGTATTGGAGGATTTGAAAGGGAATTCTCCGACAAAGCCTGGATGAAAATTGAAAAATTTCTAAAAGAGTATCCTGTCGTATTAAAAGAATTTGAAGATCTCGTCAAGCGTAACAGAATTTTCATGGACCGCACTATTAACGTAGGCGGAATTTCTGCAGAGCGTGCATTAAACTATAGCTTTTCCGGGCCCAACCTGAGAGCAGCCGGCGTTGATTACGATGTCCGGGTGATGAATCCTTATTCTTCCTATCAGGATTTCAATTTTATCGTCCCGGTTGGAACAGGTGGTGACGTATATGATCGTTTTATGGTGAGACAGGAAGAAATGTGGCAGAGTCTCAGCATCATCCGGCAGGCTATCGATAAAATGCCTCAAGGTCCGTTTCATGCTGATATTCCTGATTTTTATCTTCCTCCCAAGGAGAATGTCTATAATAATATGGAGGCGCTCATCTATCATTTCAAAATTGTGATGGGCGAAACAGATGTGCCAAAGGGAGAAGTGTATTATGCAGTGGAAGGTGGAAATGGCGAATTGGGATTTTATCTGATCAGTGATGGTGGTCGAACGCCTTATCGCCTGCATTTAAGAAGACCCTGTTTTATCTATTATCAGGCTTATCCTGAAATGATAAAAGGATCGATGCTTTCAGATGCTATACTTACCTTGAGTAGTATGAATGTTATTGCCGGAGAACTGGATTCATAACCTGGATATGAGCGAGACAAAAGCCGATGTGAAATTTTCAGCAGACGCACTGGCTGTAGCGCAGAAAATTATTCAGCGCTATCCGGAAGGAAGGCAGAAGTCGGCGTTGCTTCCCGTTTTGCACCTGGCGCAGTCTGAATTTAATGGTTGGCTAAGCGTGCCGGTTATGGACTATGTGGCTTCTTTGCTGTCGATCAAACCCATCGAAGTTTATGAAGTGGCCACTTTCTATTCTATGTATAACCTGGAGCCGGTCGGAACCTGCCTGCTTGAAGTTTGCCGGACAGGACCTTGCATGGTCAGGGGTGCGGATGATATCATTTCACACCTCGAAGGAAAGTTGAATATCAAGGTGGGAGAAACAACAGCGGATGGAATGTTTACACTAAAGGCCGTTGAATGTCTTGGTTCATGTGGAACAGCACCCATGCTGCAATGTGGCGCAGATTTCTTTGAAAACCTGACTGCAGAAAAAACTGATAGTCTGGTAGAAAAATTATCAGCTTCGAACAAACGGAGTTCTTATCTCCGTACAAATGGAGTGAACTTATAATAATATAATGGGCAAAAAGCTTCTTTTGGCAAACATAGACGTACCCGGTATCCGGACCTTTGAGGTTTACAGGAAACAGGGAGGCTATGCTGCCGTGGAGAAGGCGTTGAAGTCCATGACACCCGATCAGGTTACTGAAGAAGTGAAGACTGCCGGATTACGCGGCCGCGGCGGGGCTGGATTTCCTGCGGGGATGAAATGGAGTTTCATCGACAAGAAGTCAGAAAAGCCACGGTATCTTGTCTGCAATGCTGATGAAAGTGAACCGGGTACTTTCAAAGATCGCTACCTGATGGAACGCATTCCCCATTTGCTGGTAGAAGGCATGATTCTCGCGAGCTATGCACTCGGTGCAAAAACTTCCTACATCTACATCCGCGGTGAGTACATGTACATTGTGGGAATCCTGGAGAAAGCAATCCAGGAAGCATATGCTGCTGGATTTCTTGGAAAAAATATTTTAGGTACTGCGTACTCCCTGGATGTGCATGTGCATCCTGGTGCCGGTGCCTACATCTGCGGTGAAGAAACGGCATTGCTGGAATCGCTCGAAGGAAAGCGGGGAAATCCACGGTTGAAACCACCCTTTCCGGCGGTTTCCGGACTGTACGCTAGTCCGACTGTGGTCAACAATGTGGAGACGATAGCTGCAGTAGTTCCGATAATCAATGAAGGAGGGGATAACTATTCCAAAATAGGAATTGGAAAAAGTACAGGCACAAAATTAATTTCAGCCAGTGGACACATCAATAAACCCGGTGTGTACGAAATAGAACTGGGCTTGCCAGTGGAGGAGTTTATTAACTCAGAAGAATATTGCGGAGGAATATGGAAGGGACGGAAATTGAAAGCCGTTATCGCAGGAGGTTCTTCTGTTCCAATTCTGCCAGCCAACCTGATTTTAAAAACAGCCAAAGGAGAGCCACGCCTGATGACTTACGAATCACTCGCAGATGGAGGGTTCCAGTCCGGATCCATGTTGGGCTCAGGAGGATTTATTGTGATGGATGAAACCACCTGCATCGTGCGCAACCTCTGGACCTTTGCGAGGTTCTACCATCATGAATCATGCGGGCAATGCAGTCCCTGCCGTGAAGGCACAGGCTGGATGGAAAAAGTTCTTCACCGCCTTGAACATGGACACGGCCATATGGGTGACATCGACCTATTGGTCGACATTGCAAAGAAAATTGAAGGCAATACGATTTGTCCACTCGGTGATGCGGCAGCATGGCCCGTAGCCAGTGCCATCCGTCACTTCCGGGAAGAATTTGAATTTCATGCGAAGTATCCGGAAAAAGTGAAGGACCCGAAGCATTTTGAAAAGGAACCCTTTCGGTCGGAGAGACAATTGGAATCGGTAGTCAGTTAAAAAAGATACATGGCAAAGATCACGATAGATGGTGTAGCGGCAGAAGTTCCAGACGGTTCGACTATTCTGAATGCAGCACGTCAGATTGGTGGCGCATTGGTGCCTCCGGCCATGTGTTATTATTCCACTCTCAAAGAGAGCGGTGGGAAATGCAGAGTTTGCCTGGTGAAAGTGGCGCAAGGGTCAACGAAAGATCCGCGCCCGATTCCCAAGCTGGTGGCTTCCTGTCGCACACCAGTTTCAGATGGAATGGTAATTCAGAACTTGACTTCACCTGAAGTGCTGGAAGCTAGAAAGAGTGTGGTGGAGTTTTTATTGATCAATCATCCGCTGGATTGCCCCATTTGCGACCAGGCAGGAGAATGTGATTTGCAAAACCTTGCTTACGCCCACGGCTTAGCCCAAACACGCTACGAAGAGGAGAGACGGACATTTGAAAAAATCGACATTGGCGACAAGATAAAGCTGCACATGACCCGATGCATCCTTTGTTATCGCTGCACGATGGTGGCCAATCAGATTACGGACAACCGCGTTCATGGTGTTCTGGGTCGCGGAGACACTTCTGAAATCAGTACCTATATTGAAAAGGCTATTGATAATGATTTCTCGGGCAATATGATTGATGTTTGCCCTGTCGGCGCGT
>DAOMZK010000299.1:0-4129 GCA_035438035.1 Cyclobacteriaceae bacterium
GAGACCGAAGAGGAAACAAGGGTTTGGTATTTTGACCAGGGCTATCAGTTTAGGGCGTATTCATCAGAATTCAAAAATGATTCAGGCTATCCGTTTTCAAAATTATTACTGTACCTCTTTTCCAACGATTCGCTTACAGCAGCCTATCAGCGAGTGGTTGATGACGGGGAAGTGACCGTGGTCCAGGAAACGAAAATGCACAAACCGCTGGGCGAACGTTGTGGAATTTCAATAACCTACGGAGCAAGTGCAGCGCCGGGAATAAACTATTTAACTCAAGCGGACCTGGAATCAAAAAGATTAGCGTCAGCACAAGCTCTTGAAGAGGTTGTTGCTTTCCTGAAGGCCAACAGGAAAAAAGCAAGGACCGAAGAGGATGATTTGATTTTCAGAATGAAACATACGAAAGAAGGCAATGCGGAGGATAAGTCGAAGACGATAAGTTATGAGGTGGAGTTTCGGATGGCGAGGGGGCTGTATGATGGTTATGTAGCTGTAAGATAAGAATGACGTGCATTCCCTCCGCGTTCTCCGTGTCCTCTGCGTTGAAATGCATTCTCCTGATTTCAGATTGTTTATTGCTAATTTTTTTATCTGTGATTGATGCAGTCTACCTATGATCGGTCTCGTATCTTTACCTATCCTAACCTCCGTCATTGAAACTCCTCTCCTTCTTCCTTGCTTGTGCCCTGACCATATTCTCCTGCTCGCCCGGTAACCGTGCAGAGACGAAAACGGAAAGTGAAGCAGACAATTCTGCCGTTAAACCAATTCCTTCACCCCGGGAAGCCATCATCACTCAGTACGACAGTTCTTTTAAGTCATTTATTGAAGTGTGTAAGGAACCGGATACTCGTCTTCCCGAATGGGCAAGAACTATATTTTTAGAAGCTGAGCCGATAGGGCGAATCACCTCGCAAGGATTACTCGATATTCAACCTGCATATGCACTGTTGTACATTCATACCAAGCCAGTCGGTCCGGGAATTGATGAGCTTCACATTGCCTCTTTTTCACATGAAGGAAAAAAGATATCGGATCTGCGCGTCGGCGCCAACTACCCTTCTGCCGGTCCGGATGGCAGCGGTGAATCATACACCATTGATGCCTACAATACTGATCATCATACATTGTATATGACCAACCGCATTACCGACTGGAATGAAAAGGACAAGGAAGAGTTTACCTACGAATATGCAACGGTTTACCCAATGGATGAATATGGAAAAATCACAGCCGGGCGAAAATACCTGCAAGCTTCGCAGCAACCTCTGACCACTGAAGAACTCTCCGCCTTTTCCAAGGACGAACTTCGCATCATGCGCAATGAAATATTCGCTTCGTATGGCTACATTTTTAAAACGGAGCCATTGAAAAGCTATTATGCATCTCTGCAATGGTATTATCCGGAAAATGAAAACGTGGATAAGATGCTGAATGAGTTTGAGAAGAGGAATGTGAGGATGATCAGGAATGAAGAGGAAAGAAAGTAATGCCAGCCCCGGAAACATGGAAAAATACATTTTTACCGCTGGGGACGCAGCGGAATACAAATGCAATCGCTCTGCGGTGAATAAATTTTTTCCACGCTTCCTTGGGCAGTTGTATCTTTACAAACCACTCCTACTCGTGTGAAAAATCTATTCTCTATCCTCATTGTTTCCATCCTCATTCACCTCACCTCCGAAGCTCAACGAAATCGCTGGCGCGAAGACTACCCGGAAAAACCCGTCAACTATGTCACCGACCTTGAGCATATTTTGAGTGACCGCGAAGCCAGTGCGCTTAACGCCAAACTCCGTGCATTCGAAGACAGTACGAGCAATCAAATTTTTATTTACCTCGCGAAAAACCTGAATGGAGAAAACCTCGAGGACTACTCTCAAACCATCTTTAATCAATGGGGCATTGGTCAGAAAGACAAGAACAACGGCGTCCTCATTGCCATCTTTATCAATGACCGGAAATTCCGCATCCAGGTTGGCTACGGACTGGAGAAAGCACTTCCCTCCGACCTCACCCTGCAGATACAGGATGAAGAAATGGGACCGCACTTTAAGGAACGCGACTACTATGAAGGAGTAGATGCCGGAATTGATAAGTTGATCTATTACACCCGGCATGAATACACACCGCCCGGACCATTCGATTATCTGATCGTCCCCGCAATTGCTGCCTACTGCATCAGTTTCCTGTTCTTCATCATCAATGTGCTGTCAATCAGAAAGTGGAAAAATCAACCGAAGAGAAGGAAGAAGAATATGATTGCCTTAATCATCTTCATGCTGATCCCGGCGCTCGGCACGATCGTACTCATCGGCCTCTGCCTGGTCATCAACGACAAGAGTGAAAGTCAGTATGTTAATGAAACGGACGATGCCTATGAGCGGAGAATGCGATATGACCGGGATAAGTCATCTTCCAGCAGTTCTGACAGCAGCGATAGTTTCGATGGCGGTGGAGGCGGCAGTTCGGGGAGTGGAGGGAGCAGCAGTAGCTGGTAAGGTATAAATTGACAATGAGCAGTTGACAGTTGACAATAAATGCAGCGCTGCCAAAAAGACTATTGTAATTTATGATTGACGATTTGTCGCAATTGAGTAAACCATGTTTTGCCCAATAAAAGCCCCTTATTCGATGGAATGTCACTCGTAAGTCGTAAATTTTTTAAATATGCTCCGTATGAGAAAACTATCTATTCTTCTTTTTACCATTTCCCTCGCCGCAGGATGCGGACAGAAGGCATCGGAAACTCAAAGTTCATCGGACAGCACAAGGGCAGCGAACGATTCCAGTTTGCTGAAAAAGGCTGAACCACCAGTGGACGAGAAAAAAGAAGAGAAGCCGGAACTCAATGCCGCCACCCTCTCGAAGTTTAACTTTGCCACCGAAGGCGTCAATGAATATAATTTTGATGTGGACGGAATTATTACCCGGTCAGCCCCGGTCGACGGTGAGCAGACCTTTGGAAAATGGTCGTTAACAGGGTCTGTATTACAAATTTCATTCGAAGCAGATACGGCAAAATTCCAGGTACTGTCCTTTCATCGCGGTGAACTGAACCTCAGGACATCCAGTGAATTTGGAGGAAAAGTGTTTGGCGAAGTGGAGCGCGAAGGATATTACTACATCAAACTACATCGCCTTATCTATTCCGCTCCTTTCTCCGAAGAGCAGATTACGGGCGGGTGGCAGGAAAGCAATGGCGGCTGCTCGTTTGGCACAGACGGCACGTACAACTTTGGCGCACCGGACTGCATCATCAAGGGCAACTGGAAATTTGATTCCGGATATATCGGCGTTGATATCATCCAATCCGATTGCGGATCAAATGTACCGACCAGCATCAATCTTGAAGTCCTGAGACTGGCCCCAGGGTTGATGATTACGAAAGACACCCAGGAAGCGTTCGATATATTTACCCGCCGGGTCGAATATTGAATATGAAAAAGATTCTGATTCTCCTTTTTACTGTTTCAGCTTCCGCGCAGGCGCAGGTAACCACTTACGACTACCTCTACTTTTGCGACAAGGTCATGACAGACACAGACAATTCGATCCAATGTCTGAACCGTCTGTACCTGGATTTAAAAGAGTACAAGAAAAGCCCGGGGAGCTCGCGGCTCCGGTATTTTGATTCTTACAATTGCATACGACAACCCGATGAGAAGGCTTATGATAAGATCAAAAACGGTCCCACATCTTTGTTCAAAACCGTTGACACAGAATTGTGGAAACTCTATAATGATTGTTACACCAAGAACGGCGAGATCATAGCCTATATCCGGCTGGAAGATTACAAAACCGATCTGGACAAAGGCTTTGCGTTGATAAAAGAAATGCAGCAGTTACAGATTGCGATCGGAAAAGCACGCGACCAAATTGCAACCAAAGTCGCGAATGATGCGAAGGCCGTACCGGTCAACAGTTACCAGAAGCCCTACCAGATGCTGCTCAAGGCCATTGTCCATGAAGAATATCTCATCCGGCCCCGGGCGTGCCGTCGAACTTCTTCTCAAGGCTACCCCAGCAGTCGATATAGTCCTCCTGCAGATGCCCCGCCTTTGCCGCCCATTCGGTCAGGTGCTGCGGGAAGCGGGTCTCGAACATGAAGGACATGGTGTTGTCG
>DAOMZK010000300.1:0-4120 GCA_035438035.1 Cyclobacteriaceae bacterium
GAGGCATTACTGGTATCCTTGTTTTGCATGTATAGTCCGAACGCGATCTCATAGTTATCGAGAGCCACCTGGTATCCATTGAGTCTCTGGCCATGATTGTAAGCATAATTCCAATATGCATTTGCCCTGCGGTCGAGGTTATCCGTCTGATTATGCAGGGCAATGCCTTTGAGGTAATACGTTTCGGCTGTCTGATATTCATTCAAAATATCTTCATAAAATTTTCCCAGTGAGATAGCGGCTTCACCGGCCATATTAGGATTTTTTGCTTTCTCACAGGTTTCCAATCGCTTTATGAGCATATCGCGTTGCTTCGCGCGATTCTTAAAGTGAGCATAGCTTTCAGCAGTTGTTTCATAGCAGTAAGCCAGCAGCAAGGGATCGGAATTTTTTAAAGTCAGGTCAATTGCCTGCTTGTGAAATTCATACGAATTCACCGAGTCATTCAATTCACGGTAAATCATTGCGACGTTCGTTGTGACCGATTTTAATCTTGACGTATCCCGAACGGTTTTAAACAAGGCTATCGACTTTTTGTAATCCTCAATAGCCTCATTGTTCTTATTGAGATACTCATCCAGGTTAAAGGCCCTGTTCCAGTATGCAATACCCAGCTCTTTTTTATCATCCGTCTTTTCCAGATCCTTAATTCCAATATCGAAATACCGGGCCGCCGTATTAAAGTTCTTCGGATCATTCTGGTACTCTTTCCCTATTTCCTGCGCTTGCAAACCGCTCCGTTTCGGATCACCTATTTTCTTATACAGGTTATATTTTTCGATCATAGTCTGCCTCTTCCTCGAAATGTTCTTCATTTCTGCATACATGTCGATTGCGACGTCATATACATGAATCAGATTTGCGGGATCAGAATTCCTTTCCGTGAGGGCGACTGCACTTTGCAGCTTTCTGGTCATCATGATTGAATCGCCTTTCAATCGGTACAGATTGGCATAATTACACAACACCGATTTCCACTGAACTGTGTCTTTAAGCTGCGTGTACAATGCAATGGCTTTGTCGTAAGAAGCCATTCCCTGAGTATATTTTTTATCATTGGCCAGATTAGCCGCCTGGGTCCAGTAGGCGAGTGCCAGGGTTGGTTTATCATTCAACCTGGAAAAAATCCCAACACTAAGCGTGTAATACTGATTTGCCTTTACATAGTCTGCCGGCTCTTCTTTATATGCATCTCCCACTTCGATTGCGGCCAGCCCACTCTTTCTGAGGTCACCCTTCTTTACATACAAGTCATATTTCTGAATGCGTGCCTTTCTCTCCTTTTTATAGTCGTCAAAGAAAGAATAGGTATCAATGGCCTTGTCATAGGCAACCATGTGCACTTCGAGGTCTGAATTTTTCTGTGTCAGATCAATGGCTTTTTTATGAAATGCATAAGCACTTGTAGAATCATCCAGCTTGCGATACGTAAACCCAATGTTGCAATACAGGGTCCTGGCGTCCACCGTGTCTTTCAGTTCCAGATAAATAGCAGCTCCTTTCTTATAGGCTTCAATCGCTTCCTTATGAATTTTACGGTTTTCACTAAGGTTATAGGCATAATTCCAGTAGGCCAAAGCCTGTGCATCCTTATTTTCAGTCTTGCCATAATGATCCATGCTGAGTAAATAATATTGTTCAGCTTTTTCAAAATCATTTAGAGTTTCTTCATATGCCTTGCCAATCAGTTTGGCATTCTCACCGCTTCTTTCATGATCACCGATTTTTACAAACTGGTTATATTTCATGATCATGGTTTCGATCTTACGTTTATAGTCCTTGTAGTGAGCATAGTTATCAATCGCCTTGTCAAATGCATAAGCAGGATAGTCGGGATCACCATATTTAAGGGCCAGGGCAATAATTTCGTCAGATGACTTGTAGGCGAGCACTGAATCTTCTGCATTCCGTGCCGTGATACCAATGTTGCTCAGCAAAATGATTTGGTTATGCTTGTTGGTCTGTTTGGAATAATATGGAATGGCTGCCCGGAATGATTCAATCTCCTTCTTATAATCTTTCAATTCATCATAGACAAGTCCGAGACTCCAGTAAGCAGATGCCTTTGCCTCTTCATTGGTTGTCATGGCCAGCAGCTCACGGTAGGTTCTGGCTGATTTTTCATATTCCCTGTTCTTCTTATAGGCTTCTGCCAAAGCATCTTTCACTTTCATCACACTGTCGGGTAACATGGCCAACAGTTTCTGTTTGGATTCATAGAAAGGAATGACTCCCGCTGTTCTCGTCTCAGCATTGTACCATTGGATAAAATAGTTGACGAATTCCAGTGCTCTTTGCTGGTCTTTTAATTTGAGTGCTATGGCTGAGGCTTTGCCAGCATCTGCAGTGGCTGCAATTGAATCCTTCATCCGCTCACGAACCCTGATCAATACCTTATAGTTGTAGAGTATAAAAGCAGAATCCGGAATCTCATGGTAGTTTTGAATAGACTGCTCCAGGTAAGAGACAGCATCCTTATACATTTTTTTTCCCCACGCATGGGTCCAGCCGAGACAATACAACATGTAAGCCTCGTCTGACTTCCAGCCGTACTTCTTTGCCAAGGCAAGCGCCTCCTGATTAATTTTTATTTCCTTGTCATACTCTTCGAGCTGGTATACTGCATCTCCGTACTTGTCATAGGTGATATAAAGACTTTCCTGATATGTTTTGTTGCTGGGTTCCCCGGCCAGAACTTGCCGCTTCAGTGTCATTGATTCCTCAAATGCTACAGCGGACTTTTTGTATTCTTCCTGTGCATAGTAGCATAAGCCGAGACGGTGTTTACTGCGGGCCAGCTGATAGGTATTCTTTGATTTGATAAAAGATGCTGCAGCCTGGCCGGCCATCTCAACAGATTGGACATATTCAGCCTGAAAATAAAATGTCTCCGATTTTACCAGCAGACATTTCCCATACAGATCAATGTGGTTGAGTGTCTTCGTGAGAAACAGACAGACATCGATAAGCTGGTGTGCTTTATCATACTTTTCTGCACTATATAACGCTATCGCTTCTTCACGCCAGTCATCAATGAGTGAATCCGTAATCTCATTTTTATGGGCAGTCAGTACAGTCCCCCAATTGACTGAAGGTTCGGAAAAAAACAGAGACTTAAGCGATTCAGAATTTGATCCTTGATTTTGTCCGCTGATATTCTCAAAAACCAATACAGCAAGCAGGAACAGGAAGAAAGATTTTCTCATAGTGGCCAGTACGGAGCATAACAAATTTAACCGTTCAACAGGTGAATGCAATCTTCCTCCTGCCTCGTCTCGGTAAAATGCCGTCAAACGCGAAGGGTCCCTCCGTGCCAGTACGGAGGCCTTTTGGCCATTTCCATAAACCATGAAAATTTTAGTCATTTAGGGGTCCCGCACCGCCTGTAAAAAAAATGTAGACAGACTTGTCTACATACTCCATATCTCCTTCATTTGTTGGATGGAAACACAGGAGATCACCGTAAAAGAGCATATTATTCAGACTGCCACCCGCCTGTTTCATGAGCAGGGCTACAATCTGACGGGTATTAACCAGATCATCGACGAGGCTGGTGTGGCCAAAGCAAGCCTTTATTATCATTTTCCTTCGAAAGAGGATCTCTGCGTAGCCTATCTCCAGCGCAGGAATAATATCTGGCTGGCCGGCCTCGATGGCTTTCTCAAAGGCATTCGTGATCCCAAGCAAAAGATTATTAAGACGTTTGACTATCGTGCTCTGCACCTGGAAAAAAATCATTTCGGCGGCTGCAGCTACATCAAAATCATCTCGGAAATACCACAACGCGGAGAAAAGATTGACCAACAGGTTGTACTGCAGAAAGAAAAGCAGCGGAATTTTTTTTCTGAACTCACCGGGCAAATTGAAGAAGTAAAGAAAAAAGCAGAAGCCCTGGCGGATACCATTTTTCTTTTATTTGATGGCGGCACTGTGCAGTGCCAGGTATACCGTGATACGGCGCCCATCGAAACGGCAAAAAAAGCAGTAATTCAATTGTTGCGTGAATATTAAAAACGGACAGATCTGATATGTGGATTGTAAGATTGGCCCTGCTTCGACCCTATACCATTGGGGTATCCGCTTTGTTCATCATCATCATGGGCGTATTGTCGATACGCTT
>DAOMZK010000301.1:0-4108 GCA_035438035.1 Cyclobacteriaceae bacterium
TAATTTTTCTGTTACCTTCGTTAACGTTTGAAAAGAGAGGAAACCATAGATTATAACATCAAAGCCGCATGGCATGCGATTGCCCGGATGTACAATCAGCAGGCGCAGAAGTATGGTGGCACCATGTCGATTGGGTTTGCCTTGCTGAATATTCATTCAGATGAAGGAACTCCGGCGACGAAAATCGGACCGTTGATGGGTCTTGAGACCCGCAGCCTGACACGTCTCCTGAAGTCGATGGAAGAAAAAGGTTTGATTTCGAGGGTGACGGATAAGAACGACAAGCGCTCCATCAGGATTATGTTGACACGTGAAGGCAAGCGAAGAAAGGAGAAAGCAAGAGATACAGTGTTGCGCTTCAATGAAGCCATTCGAGAAGAGATACCGGGACAAAAACTTCACGTTTTCTTTGAAGTAGTGCAAGGCATAAACCGAATGATTGAGCGCAATGAGATTTATCAACCTGCATTCCGGTCAGTACAAAAACAAACATTGAGTACATAATTTATGAATCGCACCATCCGTAAAGTAGCCGTTCTGGGTTCAGGCATCATGGGCTCCCGCATTGCTTGTCATTTTGCCAATATTGGCTGTGATGTTCTCCTGCTGGATATTGCTCCGAAAGAACTTACAGAAGATGAAAAAAAGAAAGGGCTTTCGATTGATCATCCGGCAGTTAAAAACCGCATTGTTCAAAGTTCATATGACGCCACACTCAAGGGAAGTCCGGCAGCACTGTACAGCAAGAAATTTGCCTCCCGTGTGAAGCTGGGCAACTTCACGGATGACATGGCAAAAATTAAAAATTGCGACTGGACCATCGAAGTCGTGGTAGAGAACCTCGACATCAAAAAGAAAGTCTACGAAGAAGTTGAAAAGCACCGAACACCAGGAACACTGATCACTTCCAATACCTCCGGAATTCCCATTCACCTGATGGCTGAAGGACGCAGCGAAGATTTTCAAAAACATTTTGCGGGCACTCACTTTTTCAATCCACCCCGCTACCTGAAACTGCTGGAGATCATCCCGACCACGAAAACAGATCCTGAAATCACGAAATTTCTAATGCACTATGGTGATTTGTTTTTAGGAAAAACCACTGTGTTGTGCAAAGACACGCCGGCCTTCATCGGTAACCGTGTAGGAATTTACGGCTTGCTCAAGGTCATTGATTCCATGCGCAAGTATGATCTCAATGTGGATGAGGTTGACCGGTTGACGGGTCCTGTGATAGGAAGACCAAAGTCTGCTACATTCAGAACTTCTGACGTAGTGGGTCTGGATACATTGGTAAAAGTTTCAAACAACCTGTATGCCGGCCTCGTAAATGATGAAGGAAGGGAGATGTTCAAACTTCCGGAAGTTGTTACCCAACTTGAAAAGAATAAATGGCTGGGGGATAAAACCGGCCAGGGATTTTACAAGAAGACCAAGAACGCGCAAGGCGCAACAGAAATTCTTACTCTGGATCTAAAGACGCTGGAATATAAAACGAAAGTCAAGGCAAAATTTGCCACACTGGAAAGCGCCAAAGCTGCTGACCGATTGAAAGACCGCTTTAAAATTTTGCTGGCGGGTACGGACAAGGCCGGCGAATTTTACCGCGATGCTTTTTATGGATTGTTTCAGTACGTGACGAATCGTATCCCTGAAATCAGCGATGAACTTTTCAGAATCGATGACGCGGTGTGCGGAGGATTTGGATGGGATCTCGGTCCGTTTGAAACCTGGGATGCAGTCGGTGTGGAGAAAAGCATTCCACAGATGGAAGCGGCCGGATATAAACCCGCACAGTGGGTGTATGATATGGTCGCTTCAGGAAACAAGACGTTTTATAAAAGCGAAGGGGGTCAGAAAAAATATTATGATATCCCAACAAAAAGCTACAAATCAATTTCCGGAAGAGAAAACTTCATCATCCTCGAAAACAAAAGCGAAAATGTTATCTGGAAGAATGCGGATTCTAAAATCACGGACCTCGGTGATGGCGTGATCAATTTCGGATGGCATAGCAAGAGTTACACGCTGGGCAGTGCGGTCATTGAAGGAATGAATAAGGCCCTTGATCTGGCAGAAAAAGATTATCGCGGACTGGTGATAGGACACCAGGGTCCGGATTTTTCACTCGGTGCGAATCTTGGTCTTGTGTTCATGTATGCCATCGAGCAGGATTATGATGAGATTGATTTTATGATCAATGCCTTTCAGAATTCTGTGATGCGTATCCGCTACTCATCCATACCGGTTATTGTTTGTCCGCAAGGCAGAACATTGGGCGGCGGCTGCGAGATGACCATGCATGCCGATATCGCGCAAGCAGCAGCGGAAACTTATATCGGCCTGGTGGAAGTTGGGGTGGGTCTCATTCCAGGCGGTGGCGGAACCAAGGAGTTTGCAAAACGTGTTAGTGATGCAGCGGAGGATGGCGATGTGGAATTAAACGCACTTCAAAATGCGTTTATGAACATAGCGACTGCCAAGGTGGCGACTTCTGCAGAAGAAGCGCGTGAATTTGGCATCCTGAAAAAATTGGACCGCGTGTCGATGAATAGAGACCGTCAGATTGCCGATGCAAAAGAAGCCGCTATTGAATTGTACAACGCCGGCTATACCATGCAGCCTCAGGCAAAAAATATTAGGGTACAGGGAAGAACAGGTCAGGCGTTGTTCCTGGCAGGACTTCAGGGCATGATCATGGGACGATACATTTCCGAGCACGATGCAAAGGTGGCAAGATGGGTGGCGAACGTGATGTGCGGAGGAGATCTTACTTCACCGCAGGAAGTGAGTGAGCAGTATCTGCTTGACCTGGAGCGCGAAGCTTTCTTGTCGCTTACTGGTGAAAAGAAGACGCTGGAAAGGATACAGGCAATACTTACAGGAGGGAAGCCATTGAGGAATTAATAATTGACAATGGGCAATTGACAGTTGACATGAATACAGGATTAAGCAATTCAGACAGAAGTATCATCGCAATTGTCAACTTGATTTAAAAAAACGAATGACAAGGTGTTGATAAATAAAATTCGAAGCCAAACAATAACAACATGGACGCATACATCGTAGCCGGTTTCAGAACGGCAGTTGGAAAAGCAAAAAAGGGCGGGTTCCGGTTTGTAAGACCTGATGATCTCGCTTCGGATGTGATCAAGTACCTCGTGAAGTCAATTCCGGGATTGGAAAATAAAATGGTGGATGACCTCATCGTGGGAAATGCTGTTCCGGAAGCTGAGCAAGGCATGCAGATGGGAAGAATAATCGCATTGCTTTCAATGGGCATTGATGTGCCGGGCATTGTGATCAACCGCTACTGCGGATCGGGTTTGGAGGCTATTGCGATGGCCAGCCATCGCGTTCATGCCGGCCAGGCGGATGTGATTATTGCCGGCGGTACCGAATCGATGTCATTGGTGCCGGTGATGGGATTCAAAACAGCTCTGAATTATAAGATAGCCAAGGACACGCCGACCTACTACACCAGCATGGGCCTTACCGCGGAAGAAGTTTCAAAGCAATTCAAGATTTCGCGTGAAGAACAGGATCAGTTTTCTGCTGAGTCGCATCAAAAGGCAGCTGCCGCGTGGAAAGCAGGAAAGTTCAAAGATGAAGTAGTGCCGATTACAGTGAAAGAAGTCTATGTGGACGAAAACATGAAAAAGAAGACGAGAGAATTTATTGTCGACAAAGATGAAGGTATCCGTGCGGATACAACCGCAGAAGGACTTTCTAAATTGAAGCCCGTGTTTGCTGCCGGTGGATCAGTGACAGCAGGAAATTCTTCGCAGACTTCTGATGGTGCAGCTTTTGTGGCCGTGATGAGTGAGAAAATGGTTAAGCAGCTCAATCTCAAACCCATCGCAAGGATGTTGAGCTATGCTACAGCCGGCGTCGATCCGAGAATCATGGGCATTGGTCCGGTGGCAGCTATTCCCAAGGCGTTGAAAATCGCAGGAAAGAAACTGGATGACATGGATATTATCGAATTGAATGAAGCCTTTGCAGCACAATCACTTGCAGTGGTAAAAGAGTTGGGTATTGATCGCAAAAAATTAAATCCCAATGGCGGCGCAATTGCAGTGGGACATCCCCTCGGATCTTCCGGAGC
>DAOMZK010000302.1:0-4082 GCA_035438035.1 Cyclobacteriaceae bacterium
TCCAGTAGCCAGTGCCCGAATTTACACTGGAAAGTATGTTTTCTGCCCTTTTCTGGTCCGAACTGTAAACCGAAGCAGTCAATCCATATTCCGTATCATTCATCAATTGAATAGCCTCATCGTCACTCCTGACCTTCATTATTCCAATGACCGGTCCAAATGATTCTTCACGCATGACACTCATGGCATGACTTACATTCGTAAGGACGGTGGGTTCAAAATAAAACCCTTTTGTTGCCATACGTTTGCCTCCGGTAAGCAATATGGCTCCAAGTCGGACTGCTTCATCAACCTGATTTTGGATTAAACCCACTTGTTCCTTTCTCGTCAATGGCCCGATGTACACACCCTCGGCTGTTGGTGACCCACTCTTATATTGCTTAACCTCTTTCACAAACTCTTCCACATAGCGGTCATACACTTTTTCATGAACATAAATCCGTTCAACAGAACAGCAGCTCTGCCCATTGTTGTAGAAAGCGCCATCAGCTGTACCGGCAGCTACAGATTTTATGTCAGTAATATCATCCGCAACATATAGCGGATCCTTGCCTCCCATTTCACATTGACAAGGAACCATTCTGGCACTTATCTTTTCATAGATATGATTTCCTGTCCGGTAAGAGCCAGTGAAAAAGTATCCATCAAAAGGCATTTCAAGTAACGTCTCCCCGACTTCTCTTGCGCCAATAGCTATCTGGAAAACATTTTCCGGGACTCCAGCCTTCATTAATAATTTTTCTATCTCCATTCCGGTGAGCACGGCATATTCAGAGGGCTTGTACAATACTGCATTACCGGCCAGCAGCGCGGGAACCATCACATTTGTCCCTACGAGATAGGGATAATTCCATGCCGAGATATTGCATACCACACCCAGTGGCTCATACACTATTTTCTCCGTCATTCCTCCGGATATCCCCATGACTTCATCCGATAAATATTTTGAAGCATTGTCTGCCAGCCAGTTGATCCGGGCACATGCACCGTTTACTTCATTCCTTGATTGTTGCAACGGCTTACCTACTTCTGAAGTCAACACTGCAGCGAGGGTTTCTATATTATCAGTAAGCAATAAAGCATACTTCCTGACAATGGCTATTCTTTCCGGAAGGGAAACCTCGCTCCAGGCAGTTTGACCACGATGCAGCGCACCGTATTTTTTTTCGAGTGTCTGTCTCGTGTCCGTCTGCACCTCACCTATTATTTCTTCTGTGGCTGGATTTACAATTTTCATACTCATCGGCATTCCTTAATGAATTGATCTCTTATATTTTTTGTCAACGGGCTATTGGGATCACGCATTCGTTCCGGATGCCATTGTACCAACATCAGAAAGGTATTGCCTACTACGCGCTCTGCAGCTTCTGGAATTCCGTCTTCCGATTTTGCGCACACCACAAGTCCCTTGCCGACAACATCAATACATTGATGATGGGCGCTGTTCACTTCGCCTTTCTCAAGTCCTGTAATCTTATTTAACAGGCTTTTGGAATTGATGCTGATAGAATGGTAGCGGTCGTGGCCTTCCTTTAATTTGCTATGATCGGGTTTCCCGACTGAAAGAATATCCGGAATCAATGTTCCGCCGAAATACACATTGGCAATTTGCAATCCACGACAGATTCCCAATAATGGAATACTGTGCTTTTGTGTGTATTCCAGGATTTTCAGTTCAAATTCATCACGCTGCTCGTCCGGAGTATCGAGTTCGAATTCGGATTCATACTCCGGCTTCCCATAAAACTTCGGATGGACATCCTCACCACCGGTTAATACAATTCCGCTGCATTGAATAACCTTATCAAAGTTATTTTCGGTATAACCCAGTTTAATGATCTTGGCCCCACTTTCCAAAATCCATCTTTGATAATTGTCGTATTTCCTGGCCGCCGCAATGCCGATAACGATCTCTTTCATTTTTTCAATTCGTTCTCTATGCGTAATAAAATATCCCGCATTTCTGCAAATAGCTGCCTGGTCTCATCTGTACTCTGTCTTTGTAAGCTCAACTTCACCTTTTCTCTTTCTTCGAGAACCAACAGGCGAAACTCGTGGGCATCATTGATTCCAATAAGTGACATCTCACTCCCTTTCCCACTCCCCTGACCGGCCGTTTCCACTTTAAGGATGCTCAAATTAAAATAACGCAAAATGGGGCCTTCGTAAAAAGTCATGTCCTGAATATTTTCGAGTGGGATAGTTTTATCGACTTGAATCAGGATCCCCATTTTCAGTCGAAGATGTTTTTCAGACAGCACACATTCCAGTTTATGATAAAAATGGTTACTCCACCATTGTCCTGCACCACAAATCCAAATGATGGCCAGTGGAATACCTATGATCGTAATCAACAATACAAAAAATACATACAGTAAAATGTATGTCTTTACGATAGGATTAAAGGTTGCTTTCCTGATGATTACCGTTTCCATGCTCATAGTGCCTTCAGGTACAATTGCTTGAAATCCTCACGTGTTACGGGCTTTGGATTATTGGGGTGAGCGAAATCGGCAAAGGCAAGGTCAGCAAGTGTTTCGATATGTTCTGCTTTCACGCCTACGGCACTTAGCTTATGCGGGATATTACTCTTTGAATTCCAATCAAATAAATATTTCACCACTCCTTCACCTGGCTCATCCTTGAGTTCAAGCGTGCGTGCTACCCGTTTGAATTTTCCTTCAAATCCCTTGATGTTGAATGCCATTCCATACGGGATATTCACGGCATTGGCCAATCCATGATGGGTATCCAGCAATGCCGACATGGGATGAGCCAGAGAGTGAACCACACCCAGTCCTTTCTGAAACGCTACAGCACCCATCAAAGAAGCGATCAGCATTTTACTCCTCGATTCAAGATCCGGCTTATTGACCGCCCGTTCAAGGGATTGATTAATCAATGCAATTCCTTCCACCGCAATTCCTTCACACATGGGATGAACCATCTTGGCGAGATATGCTTCCATATTGTGTGTAAGTGCATCCATGCCAGTTGCTGCAGTAATGAACGGTGGCAATTCCATCGTAAGATCCGGGTCAGCAAAAATAATTTTCGCCAGCAGTTTGGGGGAAAAAAGGATTTTTTTCTGATGGGTAACATCATCCGCAATAATCGCGCTCCTGCCCACTTCACTGCCTGTACCGGCCGTCGTCGGGATGGTAATAAAATGGGGAACATCGTTAGTTACAAACACATCGCCGCCGACAAGGTCGTCATACTTGAACAGGTCCTCACGGTGATTAATCCTGAGTAGAATAGCACGCGCCACGTCGATTGCCGCTCCGCCCCCGATGCCAATGATACAGTCACGGTGAGTGGCATCGTATGCTTCGGTTCCTTTGTACACATCCGATTTTACGGGATTCTTGTGAATGTCGTGGAAGGTCCCGGGAGAGATATTTTTGCTTTTCAGGTCATTGACAATCTTCCTGAAGAAATCAAGTTGAGCCACATTGGGGTCGGTGACGATCAGTGGTTTTGAAAGATTATTCTTAACCAGGTAATCTCCCAATTCACGCACAGCACCCGATCCAAAACGGATAGTAGTAGGAAAATTGAATTGAGATACAGAAAGGAGATTCATACAATCTATTTCGATTTAAAAAAAGCAACCGTCAGATGATCTCAAAATACCGGGCGTATTCCCAATCGGTCACGGCTTTCAGATGTTGTTTCCACTCCCACTCGCGCGTGGCAGTAAAATGATCTACAAATTTTTCACCCAGGATTTCTTTGGCGACTTCCGATGTTTTCATCCTTTGAGTTGACTCTTCGAGTGTCCTTGGCAATACTCCATTGGAAAAATCGAGGTATCCATTTCCCTTTACCGGAGCTGATTTTAATTTCATTTTCTTTTTGATCCCATACAGTCCGGAAGCGAGCGCTGCTGCGATGGCGAGATAGGGATTGACGTCCGATCCAATTACCCTGGTTTCCAGCCTGCAGGATTTACTGCCGCCATTTAAAACGCGCAGTGCAGTAGTGCGGTTATCAATTCCCCACGTAATGGTTGTAGGTGCCCATGCCCCTTCCACCAGTCTTTTGTAACTGTTTACAGTGGGTGCAAACATGGGAAGAAT
>DAOMZK010000303.1:0-4075 GCA_035438035.1 Cyclobacteriaceae bacterium
TGCCCTGTGGCCCGAGCGTGGTGCTGCCCGTGGCATAGTAGATCGGTTCGGTCAAGCGGTGTAGTTCGGCTTCATCAGCAGCGGTAGTGGTGCGAATGGGATCGGCCGTCACGCGCACAGTGTCCCTCACGGTCACGCGCACGGTATCGTACACGGTAACGATGGCGCTATCGCCCGTGCTTCTCATGCGCACTTGGGCGCCCTTGGGCATGACCAGTCGCGTCGTGTCGCTGCCGATCACCACCATGCTGTCGTTGATGGCCACGACGCTGTCGGGGAGCGCGGCCTTCTCCTCCTTCTTGTCCCCGGACGATGCCGCAGCGACGATCCCGGTGGCCACCCCCGCTGCGAGGATCTTGTTCTGCTGCCTCATCCGCTTGTTGATCCGGTCCATCTCCTTGGCCATATCTTCCGTCGCATCGGCCTGTTTCGTCGCGGTCTTCTTCGCTTCGTGCTGGGCTTTGAGCTCCTCCTTCTCCTTTCGACCGCCGGCATCTTCGAGCGACAGGGCGTACACACTGTCGTTGCGCTGCTGGATGTTCGCGCGTGCGAGCTCGCGCGTGAGGAAGTCGTTCTCCTCACGCAGGCGCGCGGCCTCCTCATCGCTGCCCGTTGTTCCGGACAGGTAGGTCGCGCCTTCATGGCGGGTACTTGTTGAGTCGTTCCCGTAGTAGTTGTTCACGATGGTGGTGCCGCGCGGGCCGATGGTCATGGCCGTGCGCAGCGCATGCACCTCGCGTTCCAGCGAATCGATGCGCACGCGGTTGTTGCTGATGCCCTCCTGGGCCGTACGGTAAGCCTCGTACTTCTTCTTCAGCACGCTGGGCTTGCCATGGGCGATGCTGAAACGCATGCCGAAGTGGAAGTCAGCGCTGGTATTCGTCGGGTTGGCCAGGATTGCCGGGAAAAGTCGAAATTCGAGAGGCCCTTGTCAATTTGCTCCAGTTCAATTTTCAACCGTTCCAATTGAGAGGCATATTCCCCCGATACAGGTGAATGGGCCAAACGTCGTAGGATCGCAATCATCCTGTCCAACATCTCAGTACCAGTGGTATTGCCATCCAGTTCACTGACCAGCAACTTGCCATCGACGAGTTCGCAGAGAAAATCAAGTGCTTCTTCGCAGCTCACTTCGTCATCTGTAAGCAGAGAAACCAGATCATCCAAAACAGCGCCGTTTTTCGCACCTTGAAGTATCCGGTCGAGATAATCGGTTCGTTCCACGGCAGCAAGACGGTGAAAGCGCGTTTTTTCTCGATAATAGTAGTCAGCAAAGCGGATACTTTCGCCTGCAACATAGTGGCTGTTGTTCGGGTAATAGAGAATAAACTCTTTGATGCCGGAAAGTTGTGATAAATTCTGTGCCAGTTGGCATAAGTAATCCATATCCGGTCTGGTATGCCTGATGAAATATCCGGGTAGACTGAGCCGAATATTGTTCTCTTTTTTCCATACCCCCATAGTGCAGCCGGCAAACAACCCGAAGGGCGTACAGCGAGTGGACATTCGGAGGAGATAACGGGTCAGAGAAACAACCAGTTGATCCTCTTCTGCAGGGGGCAGTGGCTTGCCGTTGATCCTTTTCTCAAGTTGTGTATGCAGTGTGGGCGAAGCCAGAAACAGCGCATCGTTTATATACTTATTTTGATAAGTCTGATAGAGTATTTTGATTTGTTCCCCCGGGTCGACGGTGGACAAAAGCAATTTAAGTGGGCCTGTTAAAGCAAGCAAAGGTGTACGCAAGAGGAACTTAGGTTGTGCCTGATAGTGTTGCATAAAGAACGGAAATGGATTATGATACTCCGGTAAAACGAATTTGTGCTAACTCAGCAGTAAACATTCATCCCACGCAGGGGGGATATCGCTGACTGCATGAAGCAGGGATAAACCGATACCGGAAATCCCCATCAAAAATCCCCTCTGAAACTCTTTAGCATCAACGGTTACATTAGGAAAATAAGGCTTGAAACCTGCAATACCTTGTTGACTCATGCCGAAATCCAATGTTTTATGATGCCAGTACAATGCAGCCTTTTCAAATATTGGCAGATCTGTATCAATGTATAAACGGTCATAAACATGTGCAACTCCGGCAGTTCCATGGCATATGCCGGCATCAAAGACTTTATTCATATGCAAATCTTGTCTGGAGCAAGAATACATTAAAACCTCCAGCCCTTTTTTGTACCATTGATTAATATTCACCGCTTTCCCCGCTTGGCAGAGTGCTATTCCAACACCCAAATCACCATAACACCACGCAATTCTACTTGGAAATTGTTGATGACGCCTCTCCAGTGAAGTCGATGGGAAGCAGGAAATATAATGTGCCGAATCAATTTCTTGACTAAGAATATAGTTGATAGTCTGATGTAACAATGGTATCGCCCACTTTACTGCAATATTCGCGTTGATGAATTTGGAGAGCATTATCGCAATACTTGACATCCCATGCGACAAACATATATTAGGCTCAGGTTCGCCAGTCTCATTACTCAAAGTTGAATGCCACTTAATGGTGTCCGCATCCACTTCTATAGCACAGTGATGAAGGCCTTTGATCAGATTTTCAAGATATAAATCTAAATCAGGGTTATGTTTGCGTCTTTTAATAAAATAGTGAGCCACCCCCAATGCTCCGTGCAGAAAGTCAAATTCACCTTTTGCAATATTCTCCAGCATTATATCACCTAAGTATTGATCAAAAGGGGCCATAGATTCACGGACGCTATCACTAATAAAATCTTGTTCTATAAAATGGTCCAGTGCCCAAAAAATACCCGATAACCCACTTGCATGGGTATGGGAATAATAACCTTTATCTATTAATTCCATGCTTCGTTCAATGCGTTCAATTGCCAAGTCATAATAATCTTCATTTTTAGTATATCTTGAATAGTACATGAAAAACAGTGCTTCACCTATTTTTCCATTAAAAAGACACGGTTGAACTAAGGGAACATAACCTTCATCATCTTTAGCCAGATAGTTAGCTATTTCCGTTAACTTATTTTTAACTAAAACAAAATGCTTATTTGACATTTTTAAATTGAAAATTGTTTAACCATCTGATTGAAACCCTGCCAGGTTTTATCATGTGTTCTACTAACGCAACCTGACAGGATTTCGTTAATCATTTATCAACAAGCACAAAGTCGGGTACCTGGGTCATAACCTGTTGTCAGAGGTGGACATGCACAAGGGATATTGGATCGGGTATAATCCTCACATGGCCACCACAGAGTAGTATTTGGTCCTCCGCCTTTAATTGTTTGCGTCGCATCTTCATCCAGATTAGCGACAAAAGTCTTCTTGAAAGACAGTTTTTTTTTGATGCTTTCTTTTTTCATAATAAAATAATAAAAGAGTGAATGCCTACTCTATTAAAGCATGTACTCGCAGGGTTTTCGGCGTCCCCCTTATCCATTTAAATTAAATTTTGAACTTATTCCGGGAATGCTTTAGGAAAATTATGTCATCGCCAGAAGCAGGTGTTATGGCAAAGGTATAGGGGCAAAAAGAAGATATTTTGCTACGATTTTCCGCGATCTTCCGTTACCAAAACATTATAAAAAATGGAAGACAAGCATCAGTCACTACTCACACAAATTGATTATCAAATAGTTATGAGCAATAAACAGGTGGCATATTCCTACGAAAATTTTGGCACCTTTTGTCTCCACGCATTTTCCAATTGGGCGCCCCTTGCAAAAACCGATTCCGTTTTGACATATCTTTGAGCTCCGAGCAAGAAAAAGCGGTAAGGCTTTGTAATAGATTTGTCGATAACAGACTTTGATAAAAAATTAATTTCTTGAAAACTTTTCCTTTTTATCGCCAACTTGATGCCATGGATTGTGGCCCCTCGTGTCTGCGGATGATTGCTGCTTACTATGGCCGGCATCACTCCTTGCAGTACCTGCGCGAACGCTCCCATATCAGCCGGGATGGAGTTTCGTTGTTGGGCATCAGCGAGGCAGCCGAACGCATAGGCTTTCGCACAATGTCTGTAAAAGCGCCCTTCGAAGGTGAAGAGGCGGGGTTGATAGACGCCCCCCTCCCCTGTATTGTGCAT
>DAOMZK010000304.1:0-4055 GCA_035438035.1 Cyclobacteriaceae bacterium
TACGGCCACCACGACGGCAACTTCCGTCGGTTTCAGCGTCCCAACCCGGTGACTGACGGCCCAGCCCATCAGGGGCCAGCGGGGTGCGGCTTCGTCAATGATCTTGCGTGTTTCGGCCACAGCCATACTTTCGTACGCCTCATACTCCAGCCAGACCACATTTTTATTATGTGCGGTATTGCGAACGCTCCCGATAAAAACATTAACGGCCCCCGCACCTAAGCTGGAGGCCGTTTCGATGACTTTCTGAACATCGATTGGCTTTTCAGTGATTTTGATCATGGCAGTAGGATTTGATTGAATAGAAATGACGCTATGAATGTATGCGATCGGAATTCAAATGTCAAGGAGAATTAGCTGAAGATTCATTTCAGTTTGAACTGAGGGAATAATCATAAATTTGACAATACGAATAGTCATTCATGTTGGAAAAACGGGAGCTCCTTCGTTATAACCGCCAAATTATCCTGCCTGAACTCGGGCTCGAAGGGCAGGAGCGTCTTAAAAAATCGAGCGTTCTTGTAATCGGGGCCGGCGGATTGGGTTCGCCCGCACTGCTGTATCTCGCCGCCGCTGGAATCGGCAGAATTGGATTGATTGATTTTGACGTAGTGGATGAATCCAACCTGCACCGTCAGATTCTCTACAATCAAAGCGATGTGGGCAAGGCCAAAGCGGGTGCAGCGCAATTGCATCTGCAGAAGCAGAATCCCGATATTTTAATTGAGTCTCATCATGCGTTGCTGACCTCCGCCAATGCAATGGAAATCATAGGCCCGTATGATGTGGTGGTGGATGGATCCGACAACCTGCCTACGCGATACCTGGTGAATGATGCGTGTGTTCTGCTGAAAAAGGCTTTGGTATACGGCGCCATCTTTCGCTTTGAGGGTCAGGTCAGTGTTTTTAATCAGCCGGATAATCAGGGTGGTAGGGGACCAAACTATCGTGACCTTTTTCCTGAGCCTCCTCCACCAGAAATGGTCCCTTCCTGTGCAGAAGGCGGGGTGATGGGTGTTCTTCCGGGAATTATCGGTTCGCTCCAGGCGAATGAAGTGATTAAGATTCTCGCGGGCATGGGCACAACCTTGAGCGGAAGATTATTGTTGTTTGATGCACTGGACTTCACCACCCGCATGCTCAAGGTCAAATCCAATCCTGACAATCCAATTTCTGGACTGAAGCCAACTATTCACGCTTTAATTGACTATGAGGAATTTTGTAGTCCGGGCCATAAGGAAAATACAAACACAGTTTCTGAGATCAGTGCAACGGAAGTAATGAATTTAATTAATGGCAAAATTCCATTTCAGCTAATTGATGTCCGGGAGCCTTCAGAATACATCATTGCCAATATTAAGGGAATCAATATCCCCATAAAATCACTGGGTGAGAATTTGTCTCGGATAAACAAAGAAGGCCTGGTTGTGGTGCATTGCAAGAGCGGTGAACGAAGTAAAAGATCGATCATTCGGCTTCAATCTGAGTTCGGATTCAATAATCTGAAAAACATGAAGGGCGGGCTTTTGGCTTGGCGCAAAGAAGTAGATGCCGACTTGCCGGTAAGCTGAATTCAAGATCTAGCTGAAAATTTAAACCGATCCATTTCCCCGCAGGTGCCTCCTCAACAATAGAAAGCTAACCAGGAGAATCACCCACATCCCGAAAGGAACAATCAGGAAAATAGCTGCTGGTTTCATATCCGGCAGATTGAACAAGCCATTGTATAATAGCACAGCAGTGATGTTGATCACAACAGTCAAAATGTGGACAACGATCTGCAATTTGAATTTCAATCTTCCCAATACAAGATTAAGAATCAACAATGCGATGAAAGCCGAGATCACCCATCCCGTAAATAAGACAATCAGTAAAATCGACTCTTGATCGCTCCCCACACTGTACATCACCCGCAGGGATGCCACCGCAGCGATTACCGTCAACAGGAAGGTGAACTGCTGAAGGAACCGCGGCAACCTTTCCATGTCTTACTTGAGAAACTTTAAACAGACGGGCATGGAAATCCAGATCTCTTTTTCCACAAGGGTAAGTTTGCCGGTTTTCTTGTCCCTCTTAAAAATGGTGATGTTGTCTGTTTCCTGGTTGGCTACCAGCAGAAAATTTCCTTTGGGATCAATGGCAAAATTCCGGGGCGTCTTTCCATAGACATGCTGATTTTCAATAAAGGTAAGCTTGCCCGTTTTTTCATCGATGCTGAAAATCCCCAGGCTGTCGTCACCCCGGTTGGTAGAATAGAGAAATTTTCCGTCAGGTGAGATGTGGATGTCAGCCGCCCATTTACGGCCGGTATAGCCTACGGGCAGACTGTTTACCGTTTCAATAAGTTCCAGTGAGCCTTCTTTGTATTTGAATCCGGTAACGGTCGCGGTCATCTCATCAATCACGTAAGCAAATTTTCCATTGGGATGAAATTCAAAGTGACGCGGACCCGAACCGGGTGGAACCATAGTGAAGGCTGGATTGCCGGGAATAAGTTTGCCTGTTTCGGCGTTAAGGGAATACGTCATGATCTTATCAGTGCCCAGGTCGGGAACAAATACATCTTTATTGTTGGGTGCGATGTTGATAGAATGCACGTACGGCTTGGTCTGTCTTTCAGGATCGACACTCTTGCCTTCGTGGGTGATGGTCTGTGTGACGTTACCAAGCTTGCCGTCGGGTTGAAGCTGAATTTCCGTGAGACTGCCGCTGCCATAGTTTCCTACAATGAGCCATCGGCCAGTTTTATCTACAGCAAGATGACAGGCACCAGAGCTGCCGGCGAGTGATTGTGCATTGAGCAACGTCAGGTAATGTTTGGGTTTATCGATGCGATAGGCCCGGACAGAATCTCCCTTCTTGCCGGCCAGCGCGTACAGGTAATCGTTGTTGGGCGACAAGGCCAGGAAAGAAGGATTGGAATTACCTTTTGCAATGCCGATGGGACGAAATTCTCCGCTACCGGCATTGAATTGATAAATATAAATTCCTTCACTGGTCTTTTGCGTGTAGGTGCCAATGTAGACGTAATAGTTTTGTCCAATAGACAACAGGCTGATGAAGCACAAGAGTCCAGTAAGGGTTTGTTTAAGTATGGCCATGGAAAAATTTGTTTGCTCTAATTTAAAAATATTTCAGCGGGGATAAATCCATTCCCAGATATTTCCGTCGACTTCATCCCATACCGTCCCCAATAACTTAAACCCGTTTCGTTTCAGTACGCCAACGGAGTCGTTGTTTTCCGGGAGTGTTCTTGCCGTAATTGTTACCGACGTATCGGAGACTGCAGCCAGTCTCACCATTTGCCGGCAGATTTCCGTTGCGATTCCCTTGTTGCGCTGTTCCTCGAAAGTACTGTAAGCAATTTCAATTTTTCCATTGACCGGCTTGCCTTTGAACCCAGCAGTTCCAACCCATTGTCCATCCATCCTGGCAAAGTATCCAATCCAGGGGATTACGAAGCCAATTTTTTTATAGTAGTCAAGGGACATTTGCAGGATCTCCTTTTGATCGGCAACGTTGCCGAATTCGTGATCTTCAGGAAGATTCTCGGGTATCGGAACCAGTTCGAGCATTGGTGAAAGTATAATCAATTTATTTTTTAATACAGGTCACAAAGCCTATAAAGAAAGGCACAAAGAATACGAATTTTACTTTGTGATCTTTGTGTTGTTCGTTGTGCTCTTTGTGATCCCAAACCTTATGTCAGAATATAATTTCCAGACAATTCACCGTAGCCAGGTTGCTGGAAACCTGCTTCCAGGATTCTCCATCATCATGGGAGGCGTACAAGTTTCCATTTGATGTTCCAAAACAAAGAACTCCGTTCTTCCTGACAAAACTGTGACGCAATACGAGGTCAAACACATTCGAATCCGAACAGACCATCGACCGACAACACCCCGACCAGCGACTCGTGGGTGAGAAAAGTGAAATCGATGGCCTGCGCGGGCGCGGTGGCGGCAGCGAGGACGAGGACGGCGACTCCTCTGGTTCGGTTCTGACGCATCTCGGCGTTCTCCTCATGGGTGACACGGGGGCACGGGCCGCGCGGT
>DAOMZK010000305.1:0-4050 GCA_035438035.1 Cyclobacteriaceae bacterium
TATCCGGACCGTACATTTACTGTTCAGCACTGAACACCAAGCTGGGTAAAAAACCGCAATCCGTTCGATTACAGGCATGGTATAATTCTTGACGGAGTATCAGATAAAATTTGTCGAGAATTTATCGTTTTTATTGCAACCCCGACAATTTGCAAACGTCTATACATAGCTAATCTGAGCGACCATGATTAAAAACTACCTGCTGATCACCCTGCGCAGTATGATGAAGAACAAGCTCTTCATCTTTATCAATGTTTTTGGCATGGGCATCGCCATCGCCTGTTGTATCGTTGCCTACCTCAATTGGGATTTTAGCAACAGTTGGGACAACAGCCAGTTGAATGCTTCAAAAATATACCGCATCCAGCTTTGGCGGGAGTTTCAGGGAAAGCGCGACCGCTATGGAAGTGCACCCATGCCGCTCGGCAGCCATGTGCGTCAAAATTTCAAGGATGTTGCTAAAGTTGTGCGGTATGTGCCGGGTAACAGTGATATCAGGATCGGAGATGAGCTGTTCGGAACGCAGTTTGCGTATGCCGATTCAGCCTTCTTTGATTTATTTACTTACGAACTGAAATACGGATCATACAAGGACTTCCACGATAAGAGCAAGGTCTTCATCAGTGATAAACTGGCGAAGAAATTTTTTAACCAGGAGGATGTGGTGGGCCGCGTAATTACGCAGATTATTGTTAAAAAGAGCGGAGAACGCGAGCTAAAGGAATTTACTATCGGGGGTGTGTATAAACAATTGCCCTTTAACTCCAGTTTCCAGTTTGATGCCATTGCCTTGTTTGACAATTTCTGGGATGTCAACTTGGATCCGGACCAGAATGAAACGAGCTGGAAGCGATGGAACACGACCTTTCTGTGGGTTGATGATCCTTCCCGCGTAGCGGAAGTGGAGCGTCAATTGCAGCAATATGTAGAACCTCAGAACAAAGCCCGGGAAGATTTTAAAGTTACTTCTTATTATCTGGAGAATTTCGATGGAATGATGAGACGAAATCGCCAGCAACCCAGAGTTAACAATGACTGGTTGCGTGGAGGGATTCCGGATGAGGCCGTCACCGTACCGTCAATTATGGCCGGGTTGCTATTGTTGCTGGCCTGCTTCAATTTCACCAATACTTCAATTGCTATTTCGAGTCAGCGCCTGAAAGAAATTGGCATACGCAAAGTAATGGGTGGTATGCGCAAACAGCTCATCTTTCAGTTTTTGGGTGAAAATCTTGTTTTGTGTTTTTTAGGTTTGCTGATGGGTCTGCTCTTTGCGGAATGGCTCGTCCCATTCTATGATTCCCTGTGGGCATGGCTGGAATTGGATCTTAACTATTCCGAAAATGCAGGTTTCCTGATCTTCATTATCGGCCTGTTGGCAATCACCGCGTTGATTGCAGGTGGTTATCCTTCCTTTTACATCACATCCTTTGAACCGGTAAGCATACTGAAAGGCAAAGCCCGCTTTGGAGGTACGAACTGGTTTACCCGCGTACTCCTCGGAGGACAATTTGTAATCTCCCTGCTGGGAATAATCATGGGTGTGGCATTTTATACCAATGGGCAATACCAGAAAAATTATGACCTGGGCTTTGCCACCCACGGTGTGATTTCTGCATGGGTGCTGAATGAAGGCGGGTATAATACCTATCGCGATGCGTTGATTTCCAATAAGGACATAGAGTTGATTGCGGGAACAAAAGATCACATTGCTACTTCATTTTACAATGATCCGGTAAAGTATGAGGCCACCGAGCGTGAAGTGGACATCATGGAGGTGGGCGACAATTACTTCGAAGTGATGGATATGGAATTGCTCGAAGGACGAAAGTTTGAAAAGAACTCGGAGACTGACAGAAAAGAATCCGTTCTGGTAACGGAAGAGTTTGTCAGACAGTTCGGCTGGAAAGACAGCCCGATTGGCAAACGTCTCGTATGGATGGACACGGCTCAATTCTATGTGATTGGCGTGATTAAGAATGTTTACGCAAGGGCGCTGTGGGAGCCCATTGAGCCGCTGATGGTGCGTTATACCTTTCCGGACAAGTACCGTCAGTTGCTGGTGAAGGTTGATCCCCAAAAGATGACGGAGGTTAATGCGTTTATGGAGAAAAAGTGGAAGGAAGTATTTCCTAACACCCAGTACAATGGTCAGATGATTGATCAGGAGTTGCAGGAGACCAATGAGATTAATGCCAATGTAGTAGTCATGTTTGGCTTTCTTGGATTCTTCGCGGCCCTGATGACCGGCATAGGCTTGTACACCCTCGTCTCACTGAACATTGTGAAAAAGATGAAAGAAATCGGAGTCAGAAAAGTGTTGGGGGCCTCGGTGGCCAACATTGCCGGCGTCATTAACTATGAGTTCGTGGTTAACCTGGGCATCGCCACAGTGATTGGCGGCACGCTCGGTTATTTTGCAGCTGATACGCTGATGAATTCTATTTGGGAATATTATCTCAAGATGGGTGTTGTAAGTATTGCGGCTTCAGTCGCATCGATGATTCTGATTGCTGTGCTGGCGGTCGGATACAAAACCGTGAGCACAGCCTCATTAAATCCAACCAAGACCCTGCGCGACGAATAGCTTCCTGGTTATTCTTCACATTGCAGTTATGAATTGTAACTAATAGACAGCGGTAATGTCATTAGTTAAAATTTAATGATCGGTGCAACGTGGAGGAAGCAATGTGCGTCTTACCTGAGCCATCCTGACTGATTAAAAAATTGAAATATGTTCAAGAACTACATTCTTCTTGCGTTTAGAAATGTTATCCAACACAAGTTTTTTTCAGTCATCAACCTGGTAGGGCTGGTGACGGGTATGGCTTGCTGCCTGCTCATATTCATTTATGTGGAAGATGAGTTGAGCTACGACCGTTTCCATCGCGATCATGAGAATATGTACCGTGTGGCGTTGCATGGAAAAATATCCGGGCAGGAGATTCACACTTCCAATTCAAGTCTTCCCCTGGGTCCCGCGATGAAAAGTGAAATACCGGGTATTGAACAATTTATGCGCCTGGTTCCTGCAACCCGGGGCACGGGAATGGCGGTGCGCTACGAAGATAAATCCCTATTGGAGGAAAAAATATTCTATTCAGATTCAAATTTCTTCGAATTTTTTTCTTTTGAATTGATCAATGGAGACGCGCAGACGGTTCTGCGCGAGCCCAACAGTATTGTGATCACACAATCGACGGCAACAAAATATTTTGGCACGGAAGATCCAATTGGAAAAACCCTAGTAATTGGCACAAAGAAAATGTCTTGTAAAGTGACCGGAATTGCTGCCAATACCCCATCCAATTCCCATTTTCATTTCAATGCCATCATCTCCTTCTCCACAGTGGAGAAGGACTATTATAATGGGTGGACGGGGAATTCTATTCAGACTTACATTCGTAAAACACCGGGAACCTCTGTCCGTGATATTGATGCCAAACTTGAGAGCCTGGTTGACAAGTATGTAGGTAAGGAACTGGAGGAAGGCCTTGGAATCAAGATCGAAGAATTCAGAAAGCAAGGTGGTATTTATAGCTATTTTATTTATCCGCTTACGGATACACACCTTTATTCAAGCCTGGTGGATGATTCGGAACCGCAGAATAGCATCCGTTACATTTATATTTTCTCCGGCGTCGGTATTTTTATTTTGCTGATTGCCTGTATCAATTTTATGAATTTGTCCACGGCACGTTCTGCCGGCCGCGCGAAGGAAGTGGGATTGCGAAAGACATTCGGATCACAGCGCAGCCAGATGATAAGCCAGTTTTTATCAGAATCGTTTATTTACAGCCTGGCTGGCGTACTGTTGGCGATCATGACCAGTTTTCTATTGCTCCCTTATTTCAATATCCTGGCCGGAAAAAATCTTTCGATGTCGGCCATTGCCAGTCCGACATTTATGCTGGCAACAATTGCGTTGATACTCATTGTGGGTCTTTTGGCGGGGAGTTATCCGGCGTTTTACCTCACGTCATTCAATGCAGTGGAGGTTTTAAAGGGAAAGTTGAGGGCAGGCATGAAGAGTAGAGGAGTGAGGAGTTC
>DAOMZK010000306.1:0-4033 GCA_035438035.1 Cyclobacteriaceae bacterium
ACTGGACCTTGTCATCCGCGAGACCATCACGGAAGAAGTAATCCAGGAACTGAAGAAAAATAAACTGGACTGTGGATTGGTGGTGACTCCATTAAAAGATACTTCCATCCGTGAAGAACCGCTCTTCTACGAAGAACTGTTTGTCTATGTTTCCCGGAAGAATGCGTTGTATGACAAGAAGTATGTGCTCGCCAGTGAAATTGATCCCAACCAGCTCTGGCTCCTGGAAGAAGGGCATTGCTTCCGATCACAGATTCTCAATCTTTGTGAATTGCGAAAGAGTTCGGACTTCCATTTTAAATATGAAACTGGAAATATCGAAACACTGAAGCGAATGGTGGACAAAAGCGATGGCATCACCATTTTACCGGAATTGGCAGTGAGAGAGTTTAGCAAACCACAGATGAAACTGGTGAAGCGATTGCAAGCGCCAAGTCCAGCCCGTGAAGTCAGCATCGTCACCCACCGCGATCATCTGAAGACGAGGCTTATCAGTATTCTGAAAGAAGAAATACTCAATATTGTACCGAAGCCAATGCAGAAATTGCAGAATAAAAAGGTGGTGGAGATTGGGTATTAGGTATGGGTATTGGGTATTGGGTATTGGGTATTGGGTGTTGGGTATTGGTGTTGGGTGTTGGTGTTGGGTGTTGGGAAATTCTAATTTCACTATCGACAATAAACATTGAACATGATATATTTATACAAACTCCGTTTTAATCTAAACCGAACCCTATGAACGCATTCAAATCCCAAACAAAGGCGCTATTGGTGCTTCTATTGATTCTAAGTTCCTTAATTACTCAGGCTCAAACTTTTCAGGCAGCGAACCCTTCAGTCATTGCCCTGTTTCCACAGCAGAATGAATTCAGGAATATCCTGAGCCTCTCAGGAATATGGAAGTTCAAAAAAGATTCCCTGGAGGTAGGAGAAAAGGAAAACTGGCAAAACGGAATGCAAAACACAAGGTCCATTGCTGTCCCCGGCAGTTGGAATGAACAGTTTAGCGATAGTCGTGACTATTTGCGCATGGCCTGGTACGAAAAGGAAACCTACGTGCCTGGTTCATGGAACGGCCAACGGATATTTATCCGTATCGGGTCTGCCAACTATGCCGCCAAAGTCTGGGTTAACGGACAACCTGTAGGCAAGCATGATGGAGGTCATCTTCCCTTTGCTTTTGAAATCACTTCATTTCTCAAGTGGGAATCTGCAAATCGAATCGCGATACAAATTGAGAACATTCTGAAACCCACACGGGTACCACCAGGCGGCGATATACCCGGTGCCGTATTTTCCAGTAATCCAAAAGCCAACTTCGATTTTTTTCCTTTTGCAGGTCTTCATAGGGATGTTTTTCTCTACACCATTCCTAAAGCAAGTTCCATTAAAGACATTACCATAAAGACCGGCTTTACCAATACGACTGGTACGCTTGATGTTACTGTGGAAAGAGAAGGAAGAGTCGGACAGGGAAAAATTGTAGTTACCGGTAACGGCAAGAGATATGAATCCTCTTTTGCGTTTTCAAATAACATAGCCAACGCAAAACTCGCCATCCCTGAAGTCCGACTCTGGTCTCCAGAAGATCCATTTCTTTATGAGGTCACTGTCACCATCGGCGATGGAAAAAAAACAGTCGATCATTATTCACTGGAAACGGGAGTCAGAACGATAAGTACTACAGACAAGGCGATACTGTTGAATGGAAAGCCGATTTACCTGAAAGGCTTTGGTAAACATGAAGATTTCCCCATTTTCGGAAAAGGCACGGCCTATCCCGTCATTGTTAAGGATTTCTCTTTGATGAAATGGATTGGCGCCAACTCATTTCGTACCTCACACTATCCATATGATGAAGAATTCATGCGGATGGCTGACCGGGAAGGTTTCCTCGTGATTGATGAAATTCCTGCGGTTGGGCTTTACTTCCATGGCGAATCTGCAGATTTGAAACAACGCCAGGATATGTGCAAGCAATATATCAACGAGCTTATTACGCGTGATAAGAATCATCCATCTGTAATCATGTGGTGCGTAGCCAATGAACCCTTTCCGAAAGACATGAACATCAACAATCCTGGTGGGCGGGTGGCAGAACCTCAGAGCATTGAGGCCTTTCGCGAACTGTTTGACCTCGTGAAGAAGAAAGACAATACGCGGTTAGCCGTTCTTGTTGGTGTAATGGGTGGTCCTGTGGAATGGTTGGCCATGTCTGATGTAGTCTGCATCAATCGGTATTATGGATGGTACACACACCCGGGCGATATTAAAGCTGGTGCGGCATTACTGAACATGGAACTCGATGGCCTGTTCAAAAGGCTCAACAAACCGATTATCATTACCGAGTTTGGTGCTGACACCTACCTGGGCATGCATGCTGATCAGCCGGAAATGCTTACGGAAGAGTATCAAACGGAATTTATCAAGGCATATCTTGACATCGCAGATTCAAAAGACTATGTGGCTGGCATGCAGGTTTGGGCTTTTTCTGATTTCAAAACGGGTCAAGGCATTATCCGCTTTGGCGGGATGAATTACAAAGGTGTATTTACCCGCGATAGAAAGCCCAAAGCCGCTGCATACTACTTGCGGTCAAGATGGGGTAAGAAGTAGGGTAATAGGAAAGTAGTGCTTTACTGTTTAACTCTCACTATTTTGTATTGAAATATTCAGGCCAGGGCATGAAGTCAGTCTCGTCACAAACCCCAATCAGTTGAAGACCAACCAGGTCAAATCGATAGCGACTATACACCCGAAATGAAAAAAGGCATTCTATGATTACCTGCGCAAAATGTCAGAAGATGAACTTCCGATGGCCCGGAAGGAGCTGAATGAATAATTTGGAAACACTCCAGTAGATAAAACTCAAACGTATGCACTACTCGTCAAATCTTTTTTTCACAATCGTTCTGTTAAATGTTGCTGTCACTTCATTGGCACAAAAGAATGTATCAACCCCAGTCATCGCATCACTCAATGCCTATTCATTCAGTGATTTGTTGATGGCTCGTGATTCCCGAAACAATCAACAGGTTTACACATTGTTCAATCTGCTTGATTGGTGTGCTACACAGAACATTAAAGCTATTGATCCCACTGCATATTTCTTCCCAACTTATCCCGCAGTACCGTCTGACGAATACCTTAAGAGATTTAAAGACAAGGCTGCATCACTAGGTATTATAATCAGTGGCACAGGGATCAGAAATAATTTTGCTTCACCTGATCCCAAAGTACGAGCAGAGGGTGTTGAACTTGCCAGGAACTGGATTGTGGCTGCTTCTAAAATGGGTGCACCCATAGTTCGTGTGTTTTCCGGCGAAGTCCCTAAAGGCTACGAGGGCAAATGGGAGGAAGTGGCTGAATGGATGATTGATTGCTTCATACAATGCGCGGCTTTCGGCGAAAAGTATGGAGTAAAAATCGGCATCCAGAATCACGGTGATATGCTGCAGACTGCCGTGCAATGCAAGTATGTGCTGGACCGGGTCAATTCAAAGTGGGTCGGACTTATTGTGGATACCGGCAGTTTCAAAACTGAAGACCCATACAAGGACATTGCGGCTGTAGTACCATATGCGATCAATTGGCAAGTGAAAGAAAGTGTATTTGGAATCGGAAGTGAAGTCCCCACTGACTACAAGCGCTTGGTACAGATCATAAAAGCCGGAGGATACAAAGGCTACCTGCCTGTGGAAACACTGGCCATTCGCGGCAAGGAGTATGATCCATTCGAGTTGGTACCTGAAATGCTGATTAAATTGAATGCTGCTATTAATGATGTATACAAATAACTAAATGATATTATGAGCAGATATTTCTTATTGAATATACTGGTTTTCACAAGCGTTTTAGCTCTTCCAGCACAAGACAAATCAGGACGAGGTGATGTTTTTGATCAAAATGCAAGACTTGGCCGCGGGATAAATATCATTGGCTATGACGATGCGCTTTGGAAAGACTATACCAAGGGTCGCTTTAAGGAAAAATATTTTTCCATGATTAGGCAAACCGGATTTTCAACTATCCG
>DAOMZK010000307.1:0-4023 GCA_035438035.1 Cyclobacteriaceae bacterium
AGAAATTCAAAACCTATCCAAGAGATTTACCATCAGGCACCAATCGGCATCCTATCTCACTTTCAGAGAATTGCTAACGGGTGGTTTTAAACTGAACAAGACAAGTGAGGAGGAATTCTGGGCATTAAAAGACATCAATTACAGTGTTTTTCCAGGAGATTCAGTGGGAATTATAGGCCGTAATGGGGCAGGAAAGACCACCTTGCTAAAAATTCTGTCTAAAATCACGCCGCCTTCAATGGGAAAAATTCTTGCACGCGGCAGGGTCGCCAGTCTTCTGGAGGTAGGGACAGGTTTTCATCCTGAATTGACAGGCAGGGAAAATGTGTATCTCAATGGATCCATCCTGGGAATGAAGAAAAGGGAAATTGACCAGAAGTTTGATGAAATTATTGCTTTCGCAGGGACTGAGCGATTCCTGGATACAGCACTCAAGCATTATTCTACTGGTATGGAGTTGCGCCTGGCCTTTTCAGTGGCGGCTTTTCTTGAGCCTGAGATCTTGGTAATCGATGAAGTGTTGGCTGTGGGTGATGCAGAATTCCAAAAAAAATGCCTCGGAAAGATGGAGGCTGTCAGCAGGTCAGGAAGAACCATCCTGTTTGTAAGCCACAACATGGAAGCCGTAAGGTCGCTCTGCAATAAAGCCTTGCTACTTGAGAAAGGCAGTATCCAATGTGCCGGTGAAACCGAATCAGTAATCCAGGAATATTTCAAAAACCTTTCAAGTGATCAGAGGATGGAGTACAGGCCAGTAACTCCCATTCAGGGCAAAGGGATGTCACTGCGCGCATGCTCAGTGACCACCGATTCAGGGAATGCTTTCATACTGAACAATGGTCACCAACTGGCATTTCACTTTGAACTCATTAACTCCGGAAAACGGAAATTTTCCACTTATCTTTTTGTTTATCATGATGAGACGCTGGCGTTTATTGCATCCGATTTGCACGATCCCTGCACGGATAAGATAGCCTCTGAACAGGAGGAGTTCCGGCTTAACTTTATTGTGCCTCCTTACCTGCTTGGACCTGGTCGTTGCAGAGTTGGTTTGATGATTGCCGACTACAATGGAAACACGGAGCAGTATTTTAACAACATGGATTTGCTGAACTTTATGGTCGAAGAAGATGGTGTTCGCCGTGGCAATAGGTACAATCTCGACTGGCCCGGAACAGTTAGCCCATTACTTAAAGTGTATCCAGGCTAGTAAAATATGACCATGATCTCCATTCATTCAACATATATCCATCCAAAGGCGTCTGAAATTGTTGCGGAGACATTGAAGTCAACCTTCTTGAGCGAAGGAAAGGTTGTAAGAATGTTTGAGGAATCGTTGACAAGAGAATTGGGCTTCAGAAATTGTGTCACTGTTAATTCCGGCACAACCGCCCTTCACCTCGCCTTGGTGCTTGCCGGGATATCCGAAGGCGATGAGATTATTCTTCCGCCTCAGACATTCGTGGCAACCGGGCTGGTTATTGTCCAGCAGGGAGCAACTCCTGTTTTCGCTGATATTGATTATACCACAGGGAATATTTCAGCAGAATCAATCAGGCAAAAGATCACCCAAAAAACGAAAGCCATTATTCCAGTACACTGGGCTGGATACCCATGTGATATGGAGGCGATTGCATCCATTGCAAAAGAATATAACCTGTTGGTGATTGAAGATGCGGCGCATGCGCTTGGAGCATCTTACAAAGATGAACCGGTTGGTAACTTGTCTGACTTTACCTGTTTTTCGTTCCAGGCGATTAAGCATCTGACCACCGGAGATGGTGGAGCTTTAGTGTGCAGAGATGCAGATAAGTTGCAGGAAGCAACGGAAAGAAGATGGTTTGGGATTAACCGTCGTGATTCACCACAAACCATTCTCGGCGAAAGAAGTTACAATATCCGTCAACTGGGGTATAAATACCATCTCAATGATTTTGCAGCATCACTGGGTATGGCTAATCTTTCTGGATTACATGATCGTTTGAAAAAGCGCAGAGCAGTGGCGGACTTTTATACACTAAATCTTGATAAGATTCCGGGAATTCACCTATTTAACTATAAGTCTGACCGAAAAAGTGCATACTGGTTGTTTGGATTTCATGTTGAAAAAAGGATGGATTTTATCAAAGCAATGATGGCTAGAGGAATTGAAGCATCCGTGGTCCACCAGCGAATTGATCGCAACAGTATTCTTGGCGGTATCCAGCCGGATTTGATTCACCAGACTCAATTTGATGAAACCCAGATAAACATACCAATCCACGATGGAGTAAACCTCGAAGCGGCCGAAATGATTGTAGGGGCAATTGCAAAGGGATGGTAAACCATTGAGCACATGAAAATTCTGTTACTCGGAGGAAGCGGATTCGTAGGAAGGAATATCTCAGCCCATTTCACAGGTGCTGGTATACAGTATGCCCAATCACAGTATACCAACGGAGCGGATCTTCGTGACCTGAAACAGGCAGAAAAACTATTCAAAGAAGTAATGCCTGACATTGTAGTCAATGCAGCGGCACATGTGGGTAGTCTTAACTATGTCACCGAGCATGCAGCTGAAGTGCTGTTGGACAACACCAGGATGATCATGAATATGTACGAAGCGGCTGCCAAAGCAAATCCTTCCATGTTGGTGATTAATCCGATCGCCAATTGTGCCTATCCTGCCAAGGCAGAAACATTCAAGGAAGAAGGCTGGTGGGACGGGCATCTGCATCGTTCAGTACTATCATATGGCTCAGCTAAAAGACTTCTATGGTCGGCAGGGGAGAGTTATGGAATGCAATATGGACTGAGAAGCATCCATTTGCTTGTACCCAATATGTACGGACCGTTTGATTCTACTGACCCCAATAAGGCACACGCGTTAACAGCATTGATTTCTAAATTCGTAAAAGCGAGTCGCGAGAACAAAAAAGAAATTGAAATATGGGGTACCGGTGTAGCTATCCGCGAATGGTTGTATGCCCCGGATTTTGCAAAAATTGTAACGTCAATTGTCAGCAATCCCAATCTGCTTGGACTTTCTGAACCGATTAATATTGGCCAGAATTTCGGACTGAGTGTAAGAGAACTTGTGCATATCATCAATGGCCATTTTAATAATAATTTTACCATCCGGTGGAATCCGGAAATGCCGGACGGTGCGCCAAGGAAAGTCATGAGTGATACTCGATTCAAGAAGGTTTTCAGGGATTTTTCTTTCACTCCTCTTGAAGAGGGGGTTGCGCATACGATTCGTTATTATGAATCGATTTACCCGTACTAACATGGCTGAAAATATTCAATCCAAACAATACGACTATGGCCTGTTGAAATTATGTGGCGAAGATGTTTTTATCAGCGCCAATGTGGAAATCCGGCGCCCTCACCTGGTCAGTGTAGGTAATCATGTCGCGATTGATACCGGTCTGTATCTTACCACCCCGGCGACCATTGGGGATTACACACACCTGGGTCCTTACATTACTGTGATTGGAGGTTTGAAAAGCAACCTCATCGTAGAAGATTTTTCCACCATAGCGGCGGGCAGCAGGATGATTGCAGGAAGTGATCAGTTTCTTGGTGAGGGATTCACGAGCGTAACCGTGCCCGAACAATACAGAGATGTGGTGAAACACTCAACGATTCACATCAAGCGTTTCTCTGGAATAGGGACTAATGTAGTGGTTATGCCAGGGGTTACAATTGCTGAGGGCTCGGTAATTGGAGCCTGCTCTCTGGTTACACACAACACGGAACCCTGGACCATTTACACTGGCGTTCCAGCCCGGCCAATTAAAATGCGGAACGATAAAAAAATGATCGCATACGCAAGGGAACTGGGGTATCTTTGATGCTGAATGGATGATCGTATAACGCTTTCCTATGTACTGACAACGTACAACAAGCTTCCTTATCTACGGGTAACGATCCCATATCTCCTTGCTGCATGCCAGCCCGACGAAGAGATAGTGGTAGTAGACGGCGGTTCCCAGGATGGTTCGGCGGAGTATCTGGCGGAACTTCATAAGAGCGGGAAAA
>DAOMZK010000308.1:0-4007 GCA_035438035.1 Cyclobacteriaceae bacterium
CCCAGTTGTTTGTATCGTTCAATACGCTTGGCATAAATCTCTGCACGGTGCCTGTCCGGACTGAAAGTCAAATCAAAACCCTGCCCCATTTCTGCCATAGCTACCTCTACTTTCGGATAAATACCGGCCGCAGTTGCTGCAAACATCGCTGCACCGGCCGCACAGGTTTGCTCGGATTTGTGAATACGTATGGGCATATTCATGACATCCGCCATCACCTGCATGATGTAAGGTGATTTACGTGCCACACCGCCCAGTCCAATGAGGCCCTTTACAGGAACACCTTCTTGTCTGAACCGATCGACAATGGCTTTGGCCCCAAAGCAAGTTGATTCAACCAATGATTTAAAAATGGATGGTGCATGGCTGGCGAGATTCAATCCTGAAATCACAGCCTTCAATTCCTGGTTGGCATCTGGTGTCCTTCTTCCATTCAACCAATCCAGAGAAACTTCATCGTCAATGTCCAACGGAAGAGCCTCTGCCTGACGCGTAAGTTCCGGAATCATTTTATCAAGCATCTCTGACTTTAATTTTTCGGCTACAGATGCTTCAATATGTCCTGAATGAAGCAAATGATTCACCGGCCAGGCCAACACAGAACGAAACCATGCATACGTGTCACCGAATGCTGATTGCCCGGCCTCCAGCCCTATCATTCCGGGAATTACCGATCCGTCAACCTGTCCGCAGATTCCTTGAACCAGTTTTCCTTTTATGTCTTCTTTTGGCGCCACGAGCATATCGCAAGTAGAAGTACCCATCACTTTGCTCAGATGATAAGGCTCAATCTGCCCGCCTACAGCACCCATATGGGCATCAAATGCACCTACTCCCACTACCACGTCAGCCGGCAAGCCGAGACGCTCAGCCCATGCCGCACTGAGTTTCCCTGCCGGTTGATCAGCAGTGTATGTCTCTTTAAACAATCTCGCAGTATATCCTTTCAGCAACGGGTCCAGTGATGAAAAAAAATCATCCGGTGGCAGCCCATCAAATTCCCGCGCCCACAATGCTTTGTGACCGGCAGAACAAACACCGCGTTTCATCTGGTGTACATCCGTCCCGCCTGTGAGAAGAAATGGAATCCAGTCACAATGTTCAACCCATGAATAGCAGACCTTTCTAACCGATTCATCAGCGCGAAGAATGTGTAACAATTTCGCCCAGAACCATTCAGAAGAATATATTCCACCCACAAATTGCAGATAGTTCTTTTCAAACTTTGCAGCATGAGCATTAATTTCAGAAGCCTCACGTGTAGCGGTGTGGTCCTTCCATAATACAAACATGGCATTGGGGTTTTCTGCGAAAGCGGGCAGCATTGCCAGCGGCGTTCCGGTTTTGTCAACACCCACAGGAGATGATCCCGTTGTATCAATAGAAATGGCCCGAATGTTCTTCGCTACTGAATCTCCTGCCTTCTTTAAGCTTTCCCTGATGGTATGCTCCAATCCATCAACATAATCGAGCGGATGCTGGCGGAATTGATTAACTGAAGGATTGCAATACAATCCATCTTTCCACCGGCGATAGGTAAAAACTGAACTGGAAATTTCTTCACCCTTAGAGGCATTGATGATCAACGTCCTCACAGAATCTGTTCCATAGTCAACACCGATAACAAAATTATCTTTCATGTAGTTTGTGAAGGAATAAAATTAAGAAATGAACCGAACTGTGTTCTGTATTTGCGTTTGTCCAGTTTATAGTAGAATGCGCCTTTCTTTGAGCCTGTCTTTTCCTTGTCTTTTGTTTTCACCAGCAGGCCACTCGAAAGTATCTTCCGGCTGAAGTTTCGCTTGTCGAATTCTTTTTCAAAAACACTTTCATACAAATTTTGCAGTACCGGCAGGGTAAATTTTTCCGGCAGCAATTCAAACAGAATCGGGTGCGTAGTAGATTTGTCCCTGAGCCTGGCCTTGGCAATCGCCACCATGTTCTGATGATCAAAAATGAGATTAGGAATCTCTTTCACGGGCACCCATTCCGGATGATAGTTTTGACTCAGTTGTTTTTCGTACTGATGGATATCGATCAAAGCATAGTAGGCTACAGAAACGGTCCGTTCAACAGGGTCTCTTTCAGGATTTCCAAATGTGAAAAGCTGTTCCATAAATACTCCGCTCAGTCCGGTAAGCTTTTTCAAAATCCTTGCCGCCGCCATTTCTAGACTTTCTTTTGACTCCACAAATCCGCCCATGAGGCTCCACTTCCCGATTTCGGGTTCAAAACCGCGATGAATCAGCAGTAATTTCAGTTCCTTACCATCGAAACCGAAAATGATACTGTCGACCGCGATGAGGTAGCGTTGTTGGTGGCTGTATTTCTCCATCAGTCATTTTTAATTATGCGGCATCCAAATATTCTACCCGCTGTTCTATCTGGTCTTCCCTGCACACGGATAACCACGGATGTCTTTCCCTTTATCAATTCAGGAGGAATCGGATAAGTCATATCGTAGAAACGGCCAGGGGTTCCGCCTTTCCAGTCTTCAGTAGCAATTTTAACATCATCCACCAGCAGGTCAAAAGTGCGGTTCTTGTCGTCGCCAATATAGGAACACAACAGGCTGTTGGCTTTAGTCTGGTCAACTTTCATTTCAAATGAAAAATATCCTCCTCCCCTCACCTCGCGACCGGCACGACCCATGGCATTGCTGACATACGACTTATCGGTGGCCTTCAGCTTGTGGTCGCGCTCGGGTTGCATTTCGCCGATGCGAATCATATCAATTGTTTTGACCTCTATTTCATGCTGACGCTTTTTCTCTTCTTCGTATTCAGCCTGCCGGCGGCTCCATTCCGCTGGAGTAAAGAAATCCCAATACACATTGTAGTATTGATTGTATGTTTTATAAAATGGTATCAGGTTGACATCCACCGGCCGTGCAACCTGATTGGTTTGCAACACCAGTGGCTGGTCGGATATTTTTTTTGTCCAGTCATTTACATTGTGATCCTCGGTCATCAAAACGGTTGTACCATATACCGGATCCGGCATTTCTGTTCCAAGTTGACCGGCCATTACTACAGGGCCATACAGCAGGGCAATTCTGTTTTTATTGTCAGGCATGCTTTCCGTGTACACTTTCATCGGGGTACTGATTTCAACGCGGTCAACTTTTCCCCACGTTCTGCTGATCGTCCAATAACCGGCATTGTCCCGGACAGGCTTTACAATTTGTTCGTTCACCTTAATCATCACATCACCGGCAGCCCACTTCGGCTGACGTATCTTAAGAGAAAAAGGCGTTCTGGAATCGGCTTCAATAATAAAATTGATTTTATCCGTTTCCGGAAAGGCCGACTCCTGTCTGATTTTCACGCCTTTCTCTTTCCATTGAAGCTCTGATGGAATAAACAGATTCACGATCAGGCTGCCATCTTTGCCCTCGTAATAAATTCCTTCCGTATACTTGGAATGGTTTTCCATTCCACTGCCCACGCAGCACGTGAAAGTATCGAACGGATCGCTGAACTCCTTTTTGGAACCCATTCGCAATGGAATAAAGTAACACATCATGCCGGTTTCCGGATTTTGAGAAGCGAGGATATGGTTGTACAACGCGCGCTCATAATAGTCTGCTAATTCCTGGTTGGGCTGCCATGAAAACAGGTAGCGCGTCAGTTTGAGCATGTTGTATGTGTTACAAGTTTCACACGTATTGTCGCTGAGGTGGTCTGTGAGTTTATCCGGATCGGTGAGATATTCATGGTTGCTGTTGCCGCCAATGACATAGGAATGATGTCTCGCCATAGACTCCCAGAGAAATGAGGCAATGGTTTTATCGCTTTCTTTTCCCGTAAGGTCATGACGGCGTGCACAGCCAATGGCTTTTGGCACATTGGTGTTTGAATGTTTTCCGGTTAATGCATCAACTCGTTTGGCAAGTTCATCCAGCAAAAAGTGATCGTGGAATTTATAGGACAGGTCGAGGTATTTCTTGTTGCCAGTTAATTCATAGATGTATGTCAGCACATCATTCATACCGCCATATTCGCATT
>DAOMZK010000309.1:0-3971 GCA_035438035.1 Cyclobacteriaceae bacterium
TTTTCAGTTGAAGATTTACCTGCGATGAGACTGGTGAGCACTTTTTCAAATTGATCAGCAGGCATTCCCGCATGGGCTTTCATCCACGTCCTGGCTATCGTTCGCATCGTGGGGTTATTGATGGGATAGCGCGGGTGTGAATTGCCCAGGTAGCTGTCTGAAAAGGTATGCTGTGTGGCAGTGCCGGACTGCGCTTTTATCAAGTCAAGGATTTCTTTATGGTGAATATTCATCCTGATTTTTGCCGGATTGTTCTACAATAGGCTATTACGATGGACAATTATTCTAAATTTATCCGGTTTTATCAATAAACACCACTGACCGCAATGCGCTGGAGAAGAATCGGAAAAATTGCTTGCGTTGCCTCTCTGCTCCTGATGTTGCTTTCAGCGGGGACTTTTGCCACCCATCTCAGGGGAGGAGAAATTACGGTAAAGAATCTGCAGTGCGGCCAGGGATACGAGGTCACCGTCACACTTTATACCAATACACAAACCAATGCAAGACCGGGGGGCGGCATTCTTGCCTTTGGCGACGGTACCCAATTGGTGCTACCCGAACTACTCAACCAGGTGATAGACGCACAATATGGAATTGCAAAAGCGGTGTTTACGGTCGTGCACAATTATGATCCCGGAACTTTTACCATCGGCTATTCGGAAGCCAACCGCAATGGCGGCATTCTCAATTTTCAGAATTCTGTCAACACACCGTTTTATATCGTGTCACAATTGGTGGTTGATCCCACCTTGAATTGCAATAATCCCATCACATTCACCATTGCTCCAATTGACAAAGCCTGTAAGGGAATTGCCTTCAGCCATAACCCGGGTGCCAAGGATATTGACGGAGACAGTATTTCTTTTGAATTGTATGTTCCGCGACGGACGGCCACTCAGGTTGTCACGGGTTACCAGCTTCCCAACGCAATCGCATTTTATGGCGGGCTCAACTATCTGCATTCCAATGAAAGTGCTTCAGGTCCACCGATCTTTTCTCTTGATGCCATTACCGGCAACCTGATCTGGGATGCTCCCGGCTCGGTTGGCCAGTATGAAGTTGCCATGAAGGTGACGGAGTGGAAGAAATATAATGGCGTATTCAGAAGTATGGGATTTGTGGAGCGCGACATTCAGATTATCGTGGAAGATTGCCATGACGCACGACCCTACCTCGATGTGCCCGTCGATGTATGTGTGACGCCGGGAGATCATCTTTCGTCGATCATCAAGGGATATGATGCAGATTTTGATCTTGTTAAAATTGAAGTTTTCACTTCGGATAATTTTCAGTCGTCGGCACCGGTGGGTGTCTACAGCGGGTTGAGCCAGTCCACCCTGGCGCCCAGTGATACGGCGCATGTGAGACTGGACTGGAACATCACCTGTGACCTGGTGCGCGATCAGCCCTATATTATTGTGTTCAAGATCACCGACTTTCCCGCGAATGGAATACGCCTTTCCACATTCAAGACGTGGAAAGTAACGGTCATCGGTGCGGCCCCGGAGTTCAATGGCGTTACGTTGGATCTTGCGGAGAAGTCGTTGAGGATTGACTGGAAGCCCTATGCCTGCTCCAACGCGCCGGTGATGGAAGTCTGGCGGCGCGCGGACAACGCGCTCACCTCAATCGACAACTGTACGCGGGGCCTGTCGCGGGCGATGGGCTTCGTGAAAATTGCGAGTGTGACGGGCGCAGGTTTTTATGTTGACACAGATTTGAACCCCGGCTCGAAATATTGTTACCGGCTGCTGGCCGTTTACAAGTCCCCGTATACCAGTGTCAGCCGGCCTTCGGTGGAAACGTGTGTGGGACCAATCAAAGTGTACGCGCCGGTAGTGACCAAGGTTTCTGTGGTGAAAACGAATAAGGTCCAGGGCGAGGTGCGCGTCACCTGGACTTCGCCCTACCAGATCAACACCAGTCAGTTTCCAAAACCTTATGAATATGAATTGTATCGGACCACGGATGGTACAACTTTTACCAAAGCCACGGTACAACGACTTACGGATACCACCTATGTTGATCCGGGATTGAATACGACTGCTGTTGATTATGGATATAAGATCGTGGTGTACGCGCCGTCTGGTCTCACCCATCAGAATCCGGTGGATACGAGCGCGCTTGCATTTTTTCCGCGATTGACGCAGCAATCAGGGGGTACCTCAATTTATTTGCAATGGAATGCAAAAGTGCCCTGGACGAATCAAAGTCAGAAATATCCCTGGCACTACATCTACCGGGCTGATGTGGGCGCATTCAGCCTGATCGACAGTGTGGATGTGAATGCGTCAACATTGGATGATGGATTTGATTACACGGACAAGGGAACGTATAAGAGTCAGCCTCTCGCGCAGAATATTGTCTATCGCTATAAAGTAAGTACACGCGGCGTCTATGGAAATATTAAACTTGATCCGCTTATCAATGATTCGAATGAAGTCGAAGGCTGGATTAAAGATCTGTCCCCTCCCTGTGCGGCCTTACTTTCCATCGACAAGACCGACTGCGAGAATTTTATAAAAAGTTCGGCCTGTGATATTACCGAATACAGGAATCAATTAACATGGGACTATCCGTCCGGATGCGGTAATGATGTCGCGTCTTATCAGATTTTGTTCATGGGTCCCGGAGAGAGCGGCTATACGCAGGTCGCGACTACAGATGAGTTGAGTTATTCGCATGAGCTGGTGAATTCATTTTCCGGTTGTTACAAGATTATTGCGGTAGACCGCAGCGGCAACACCAGCGGTGAAAGTGAACCCGTATGCAACGAAAATTGCCGGAATTTTTTCATTCCAAACGTATTTACGCCCGCCAACCAGGATGGATTGAATGATGTGTTTCCCGGGGTCTCCGGCGGACAACTGAAAGATCCGTTGAAGTGCCCGCGGTTTGTAACCCATGTGGATATCCGGATTATCAACCGATGGGGGAAGGAAGTTTTTTCCATGAGCGCTCCTTTTGATCAGGACATGACGGAGTGGAAAGGGCAGGATGAAAATGGCAATGAGTTGCCGGCCGGCGTCTATTATTACGAGGCGAATATTGAATACAGCGCCATTGAGGAAGCGCTGAAGAAACAAAAACTGAAGGGATGGGTTAATCTCATACGTTAAACAAAAGCTTTCATTTTTAATTAATTCATAATATTTAGTGGCGGCTATTGCTTTATATTGCCGGGATGAGCAAAGAAAAGCAGATCCATATTCAGATCGGTTGTGCCGATGCGCGTGACCTCAGCCAGGTGCAGGTTGACGCGGTAGAACAGACCATCAAAGACTTCCACTCCAGGGGCATAGAAGTTGAATTTCACATCGTGCGCGCTGCGGGATCATTTGTCACACCAGATGTTGTGATGGATGTGAAGCGTACATTCGAACAGGCACAACGCCACAATCATGACCTGAGTGTGCCGTTAAGCTATTTTGTGCACATCCAAACCCACGCTCACCTCACGGAAGATTCCAATGATGCGTACATCAGTCATGTGCATGATCTTCATATTGTTCCTGGCTCTCCGCTCAACTGCGGTATGCTGGGCGCCTCTGCAGTGGGTATTGAAATTGAACAGATGATTGTGGAGGAAAAGCCCGTGTTGGAATACAATGGCAAAAAAATCACCATTGATAACGACACGAAAATAAAAATGCTGTTGAAAGAGCATTATGCTTATGATGGCTACCTCGCCGGGGACTGGATTTTCAGTATCGACCTTTTGAGAACCCACCCACGTCACCAGCGCACACTGCTGGAAAAGGCTATTGACAACGACGCTGAGCTCAAAGTCCTCGATATAAAAATTACCTGCGGCATCCTGGACTACTCCATTCATTCGCTGATCCGTGTAGATGATGGTGATCCTGCCGTGCCGTTTTGGGACAACGTGCAGCAATACATCCGCGATCATTCCGTCAACGAGCGGATGAAACGGGAAGTGTTGATTCACCAGTCGCAAAAACAGAAGCCAC
>DAOMZK010000310.1:0-3964 GCA_035438035.1 Cyclobacteriaceae bacterium
TGCGATCTTGATGCGGGCTTTGCAGCTCGAGCCGAACGATCGATATCAAAGTGCGGCCTGCCACTGATCATCACCAATATCACTGGCTTGCCGGTTGACTGTGCAACTTTCACCAGTTCTGCCTGGTCATCCGGCAGACTGATATCCTGAATGCTGCCAAATCCTTCCGAATAGGCCATCTCACCGACTGCCACAATAATGGCGTTTGCTTTTGAAGCTTTAGCCCTGATCTCATTTGCACTCATGGCCAGTGATACCCTTGAAGCAGAAAATTCTTTTTGCAGTCCGGTAAATAGGGTGAGCATGTCCTTCGGAAACACACTATCGTCTGTGGTTTGCCACCGCAATGTCCATCCGCCGCCCAATGCATTTTTTGAATCGGCAACAGGCCCCGCAAGGAGAATATTTTTTTCTGTTCCAAGAGGAAGGGCGCCATCATTCTTCATCATCACAATGGATTCACGGGCGGCTTCAAGCGCTTTAGCCCTGTTTTCTGCAGATCCGATCCGGCTAAACCGATCGTTACGCGGATAGGGATTTTCAAATAATCCCAACTCCAACTTCAGCCGCAATACTCTTGACACAGATAAGTCTATGCGCTCCTGGGATATCTTACCTTCGGTCACGAGGGCCTTGAGGTGATCACAGAAATCAGTTGTGTAAGGCGTCATGGCCACGTCAATGCCCGCCATGATGGCCTGGTACGTGGCATCTTTTTCGTCAACGGCTGTTTTATGATTCCGATGGAGTCGGATAATATCTTCCCAGTCGGTTACTACTGTTCCTTTGAAGTGTAACTCATCGCGGAGCAATTGTGTCAGGATGCGGGCAGAACCGTGTACGGGTTCGCCGTTGAGTTCACCGCTGTTGATCATCACGGTTTTAATACCCGCGTCTATTGCTGCACGGAAAGAGGGAACATGAAATTCATACAAGGATTGTTCAGAGATATCTACCGGGCCGCGATCCCACCCATACTTCGGCTCTGAATAAGCCAGAAAGTGTTTGGCAGTAGCCGCAATTTTGTAAGGGGCAATTTCAGCATCATTTTGAACGGCTTTTACAAAAATGCTTCCCATTGTGCCGGACACATAAGGAGACTCGCCCAATGTTTCGTAATACCGGCCCCAAAGCGGAGTTCTTGCTACATCCAACACAGGTGCAAACAGCCACTGATGTCCAAGGTCGGCAGTTTCAATAGCCGTAACATGTCCCATATCGGCCGGAAATTGATTGTTATAGGTGGCGGCAGTGTTGAGGGCATGAGGAAAGACCGTTCCGCCCTCCAGGTAATTAGGACCGTGCATGTGATCAATGCCGTACAGTATGGGAATTTTGATCCGGCTAACTTTCATATTGTATTCTTGCAAATCTTTATAAAACGCATACCACGTTGGAGCCGGCACAGCAATTCCGTTGATAAAACTGCCGACGTGATATTTCCGTATCAGCGGACCAAGTTTCGCGGTGTCGACTTTGATCTCAATCCGGAGATCGGTTCCGGCTCCCCAATTTGCAGCCGTTACAATCGTCGAGTTGTTGAGCTGTGTCATTTGTCCGATCTTTTCTTCCAGCGTCAGCTGACTTAACAGTTCGTCAATTTTCTTCTCAATAGCCGCATCAGTACCCCGCTCAGATGTTCTCCTGTCTGCAAGGGTTGTCTCTTTTGATTTCAATGGGCCGGTACTGCATTGAATGATAAGCATCGCTGACAGGATTGTCGCGGTAACACTGATTTTGTATTTCATGGGGATAAGATTTGAACTGAATTACGGGCAACGAATTAAAGGATATTAATCAGTTTATTCAATGCTGAGCTTGCATTTAAGGACCGCTGAAAAATGAAGATCCGATCGTTCAGACAGCCGTTTCATGTCAGGATTTATGCCCGTTCGCATCTATTATTTCTTTATCTTTGCAGCCTTAAACGTCGAAATTATGCCTGGAAGTGAGCTTTTTGGGATAGAGGAAAGAAAAGAAATTAACGATGTAATGGAAACGGGTATCCTTTTCCGCTACAATCATGAAGCCCAACGGAATAATATTTGGAAGGCACGGGACTTTGAAACTGAAGTAAGGAAGATAACGGGAGCCCAATATGCGCATGCTGTGTCCAGTGGATCGACAGCTGTTTCGTGTGCGCTGGCAGGTGCCGGGATTGGATCAGGAGATGAAGTAATCGTTCCTCCTTTTACCTACATCGCGTCAGTGGAAGCTGTTTTGTTCAGCGGCGGAATACCTGTCTTTGCAGAAATTGATGAAACCTTGTGCCTCAGTGCTGAAGGAATCCGAAAAGCCGTCACACCGAAAACAAAGGCTATCATGTTGGTGCACATGTGTGGACAGATGGCACGTATGGATGAAATTATGGCGGTTGTCAAAGAGTTTAACCTCACCCTCATTGAAGATTGCGGTCAGGCCTTTGGCTCTTTTTACCGTGGCACTTCCGTTGGATTGTTTGGCAAGACAGGTTGTTATTCATTCGATTTTTTCAAGATCGCGACGGCAGGTGAAGGCGGTGTCTTGGTTACCAATTCCGAGGAAAGCTATAAGCTCGCAGACAGCTATAGCGATCACGGCCATGATCACATCGGATCAGCCCGGGGCATGGAGCAACATCCTGTACTGGGATTCAACTACCGCATCAGCGAACTTCATGCAGGGATTGGAGCGGCACAGACCCGTAAGGTTCCCCAGATAAAAACTGCTAACCGAAAGAACAAGCAACTCCTGACAGAGTTACTGAAGGATGTACCTGGCGTCAGCTTTGCTGAAATACCAGATCCTTCCGGCGACTCTGCTACATTTTTGAATTTGTTGCTTCCCGATACGGATACAGCAAAGTTGGTAGTGGACGCTTTTGCGAAAGATGGAATCAGTGGATATAATTATTGGTTCATCAACATGTATCACTTCATCAACCAGTGGAATCACCTCAAAGACCTGAAGTCAGCAGCACCGTTGCCCATTCATCATTATAATAAGTCACAAGACTATAACAGCTTGCCACTGCCCAAATCACAGGAAGTGGTGGGCCGCCTCATATCATTCGGCATTCGGTGCACCTGGAAAGAATCGGAGATTGTGGAACTGGCGGGAAAGATCAGAAAATCAATTGAAAAGACACTGGCTGTTAAGACGTATGCATAAGAATTTCAAAGGAGTAGAGAAAACGGTATTCGGAAGGGGAAGCTTTTCACAGTTGGGAGAAATTGCAGATGCGAGAAGACATGAAAACGACCACTTCATCCTGTTTGTAGTGGATCAGTATTTCAAGGGCAAGGAACTGGAGAAGAGAATTCAGCCCAAGCCTGAAGACATGGTAGTCTTTATCAACGTTGACCCTGAAGAACCGACAACCGTACAGATTGATACACTGCGCGATAGTACAAAGAATTCGAAAGGTATTCCTTCTGCCGTAGTGGGCATTGGTGGCGGAAGCATTATGGATATTGCCAAAGCAGTGTCTCTGATGTTTACCAATGATGGATCCTCAACGCTGTACCAGGGGCTGAACCTGATTAAGAAACCCGGTATCTATCACATCGGTGTACCTACCGTTTCCGGAACAGGCGCTGAAGTCTCGATGACGGCCGTGCTCACAGGTCCTGAAAAGAAGCTGGGATTGAAATGTGAATGGACTGTCTTTAACCAGATCGTGCTTGATCCTGATCTTATCGCATCTGTGCCCCGCGACAAATGGTTTTATACCGGCATGGACACGTATATTCACTGCATTGAATCACGCGATGGCATACTGAATAATGCCTACAGCACCGCATACGGTGAACAATCACTTGCTTTATGCCGGGATATTTATCTCGGTCCGAATGCAGGACAGACTCCGGAGAATGACGAGAAACTGATGGTGGCTTCCATGATGGGTGGATTGAGTCTTACGTATTCAGAAGTAGGTGTCGTACACGCGATGTCCTACGGCTTGTCAAAAATATTGGGTGAAAAG
>DAOMZK010000311.1:0-3958 GCA_035438035.1 Cyclobacteriaceae bacterium
TCCAATGCATCAATGAGTATAGTTTGCGCCAGAACTGCTTTGTCATTGTTCAGCGTGATCTGGGCCTGGATGTATCGGAGTTCAGCTGCCTTGGTCTGCGCATCCTGGTTGTGTTCATCTACTGGGCCGCGCGCACCCAGGTTCACTTGTTCCTTCACCTGGTCCAGTTGCTTGGCAAGGGCATCAAAATTCTCCTTTGCAATTTTTACTAATTCAACATCCAGCATGACGCGAAGATATTGGTTAGCCACTGTGTTAATTACATCCTGCGAAGTGCGGTTTACGAAATAGGTTTGAGCATCGAGCGCATTGGCATATTGCCGGACAAGGTTTTGTTGACGCAGTCCGCTAAAGAGATTGATGTTGGCGTTGATTGAACCCGTAACATTGTCCCGGATACCATTTACAACAGTACCGGTGTTAGGATTAAATGAATTACCATCGATGCGGGCTGCATTTCCATTTAGGCTTATGTTAGGTCCCATACCGGCGATGCTTTGCATCTTCTGCATCTGGCTATACTCAAGATTATTTTTCTGAATGTTAAACAAAACATTGTTTCTCAAACCAATCGTAACCGCTTCTTCGAATTTCAGGACTTTAACCGGAGTCTGCGAAAATCCGGACAAGAACGAAATCAACACCAATCCACTCAATATGCTCCTCATAACCTTGATTATTTTTTTACTTGCTCATCCGACACGATCGCCCCGTCTGCAATTCTTACAATCCGCTTTCCACGGAGTGCATTTTCTTCAGCATGCGTTACCTGGATGATGGTAATGCCTTCATTATTCAGTTTTTCAAAAATATCCATGATGTGTTTGCCCTGTTCGGAATGGAGATTTCCTGTGGGCTCATCCGCCAGTAACAGCTTGGGTTGACCTACTATCGCACGGGCGATGCCGACCAACTGCTGTTGACCTCCGCTGAGCTGTTCGGGGAACAAATCTTTTTTTGCGACCATGTTAAACCGGTCAAGCAATTCGGCCACCATGCTTTTACGCTGATTTCCGTTTACTCCTTTGTACAACAGTGGCGTTTCAATATTTTCATACACCGTCAACTCATCAATCAGGTGATAAGCCTGAAAAATGAAGCCGATGTAGTTCTTGTGCATGTCGCTTTTCTGACGCTCCTTCATTTTATGAACCGGCTCATCAAAAAAGAAATATTCTCCAGCCGATGGTTCATCGAGCATGCCGATGATGTTCATGAGCGTCGATTTTCCTGAGCCGCTGGGCCCCATGATGGTAACAAACTCACCTTGTTCCACGGTCAACTCGATTCCTTTCAGAATAAACGTGCGCTGAAATCGCGAGTCGATGTACTTATCAATGTCCCCTAGTTTGATCATGTATTCATTCGGTTGTGCATGGGCACAGCTATCCGGCTGATGCCTTATTGCCAATAATAATGCCATGCGTATATGACGCATTAGACGGCAAATTCAAGGAATAGTTGCACAAAAGCCGTCCGGAGGTGAAAAAAGGTGTCCGGAAGCGGGCAGGATGGCTGCTGGCTTTTGGGCTTGGGCTATTTGGTCGTTCACGGTTGCATTTAGCATTTTACCAACCAGAAACATGATTAAGTTAATGGGATTCTTTGTGTGGCTCCCCCAGAACCCCATCTCAAAACAAAACAACCCTTGATTCTACCGCGAACACCAACAGCCAAAACCCAAAAGCAATTTCTTAACTTTAGTCATGCGCAATGTCATCGTCTTTTTTCTTCTTGTAGTGCTCTCGGTTCCCGCTTACGCGCAGCAAGATGAGATTCGCAAAAGCATCTACTTCAATGGAGGCAGTTATTACATCGACGAATACCAGACAGCCGATCTTGGACACTGGTTGGATTCCATTCCAAACCTCCTGGAAAAATATGAGATTCAATTAATCAGTCACACCGATCCCATTGGCGGCGTCGAGTACAATCAATGGCTTTCGCGGATGAGAAGTGAATCCGTCTACCAGATACTGATTGAAAAAGATATCCCCGACAAAATGATTCATATCAATGACTGGGGATTGAAGAACCCTGTGTATTCGAATGAAACGAGGCGTGGTATGTGGATGAACCGGAGGGTGGATGTGATTTTGAGGCCGGTGGTGTTTTAGATTGCTGGGTAGCTGGTTAACTGGTTAGCTGGCAACTATCAATATTCCAACCACAATACCTTCCCCTTCTCCTTGTCCATCACCTCCACAATTAACACGTTCCCATACTCACTGTCGTCAAAATTTTTGAAAGATTCTTTTCCTGTCAAATAGTTTGCTGTCCATGGAATGGTGTTGGAATGACCGCATACGACAATGGTTCCGCCCGGGAATTTTTTCAACATTTGCTCGATGGCATCAGCCTTTAATGGTTCATATGTATTCACTTCCAGGCCTTTCTCTTTTGCCAGGGGTGTGACCGTAGTCATTGTTCGCTTGAAGGATGTCGAGTAAATGACGTCTATCGATGTCTTACGAAGCAAGGAAGCCAGGCGGAGCGCGCGTTGTCGTCCCAGCTCAGACAGATCAGGATCCTTTGAAGCATCCATCTTTTCTGCATGACGGACCAGAATGAAAGTCGTTATCTGCTGCGCATGAATGGCAGTGGATAATAGGACGGTTATGGAAAGAAAGAAAAATTTCATAGGATGGGATGGCAGGTTGGCAAGGTAACTAGATAACTAGCCACCCAGCCACCCAGCCACAATTGTCATTTCATCTTCTCACTCACCTCACCCGGAATCACACATCCCTCCTTCTGTCTTGTATCCGCCAGGTGGAATATCTTCCAATTCCCGGAAGCATCGCGGAACAATTGAAAGGCATCGATGCCGCAATGACTGAATGTCTTATCCCTGTAAAAAGCATAGGGAACCCATACTTGTGCCAGGTTGCCGTCGATTTCAATTTTGGGAGACCAGATCAATTCATTGAATACTTCTTTGTGTGGCGTCCCCACCGCTACATAAAAATTCTTCATCTCGGAAGATCGCAGCACAGGCTGACCTGTTTTTGAATCCGTTGCTACTGTAAATAATTTTGCCTGCGGGGAAAAAACACTGTGCACCAGTGCACTGTCTCCTTTTTTCATTCCATCAAATAAGGTGTTGATGGTTGCCATAATTTTTTTGTCCTCCTGGGCAAAGCAGGATATTGAAAGCAGGAATAACAAAAGCGTTAGTTTCATATTTTCGTTTTTCGAAATTTAAAGAAATACAACCAAGTATTCCACAAACGTTAATCGTAAATCGTCAACCGTATTTCCCTATTTGTCCATATCTTTAATGTTCAACCCTTCTCCTATGAAGAATCTTTTATTGTTTCTACTGCTCATCGGTCTCACCAACGCTTTTGGCGGCGGGGCCGATAGCCTGTTGAATGTACTCAAAACTGCTGAAGGTGAGGCCAGGGTCAAAACCATGAATGAGCTTTTTCGCACGTATATCACTTCCGACCCCATCATGGCTATCGGTTATGCCCGTCAGGCACTTGACCTTGCCCATTCCATCCATGATCAAAAAGGGATGGCTGCTGCCTACAATAATCTCGGAATATCCTACCGGAACCAGGGTGCGCTGGACAATGCACTGGAATACTACCTGAGATCTTTAGACCTCTACACACAAATAAATAATGCAGAAGGAATAGCGACAACAAAAAATAACATCGCCAACATTTACTCATTGAAGAAGGACTACGGTCAGGCGTTGAAGTATTTTGAAGATTCTCACAATGGTTTTATTGGTTTGGGTAAGCCTGAAAATATTATTGGCTCCATGAACAACCTCGGCAATCTTCACAGTGACCTCCAGATGTATGATCAGGCTTTGAATTTCTATACGGAAGCCTGGAAAATGAGTGAAAAAACTCCCAACCCGTCGGCTGACCCTTTGCTCAATATCGGCAACGTTTTCTACCGGCAGAAAAACTATCAAAGGGCGGTTGAGTATTACCTCCGGGCA
>DAOMZK010000312.1:0-3956 GCA_035438035.1 Cyclobacteriaceae bacterium
TTACCATCAGGTCGATCAAATTAAATTGTGACGGGGCGCTTGGTTCACGGGGTGCATGGCTTACCGATGCCTATGCAGACAGGCCCGGATTTTTTGGAATGGCCACGTTTCCCATGGACACTATATTGACCATTGCACGTGAAGCCCTCAAAGGAGGCCTGCAGGTTTGTTCACACGCCATTGGAGACCGGGCCAATCATGAGGTTCTTGATCGCTATGAAGCGGCATTTAAAGAGCAACCGGAAAAGAGCGATCACCGATTCCGTATTGAGCATGCTCAACATTTATTGCCTGGGGATATTCCAAGATTTGGGCAGTTGGGAGTCATCGCCGCTGTACAGGCGGTTCATCTTTCATCCGACAGGCCGTGGGCCATTGAGCGGTTGGGCGAAAGGCGGATAAAAGAAGGTGCTTACATGTGGCAGTCGATTTTGAAATCAGGCGGGAAGGTGATTAATGGAACGGACGTCCCTGTTGAGCCGATCAATCCTATTGCGAGTTTCTATGCTTCAATCACGCGGAAGACTTTAAAAGGAGAACCCGAAGGAGGCTACGAACCAGAAGAGAAGTTGACGCGGCAGCAGGCTCTTCGCGCCTATACATGGGATGCGGCTTACGGAGCCTTTGAAGAAAAAATTAAAGGATCCATTGAGCCCGGCAAGTTGGCTGACTTCACCGTTTTTTCACAGGATATTATGACCGTGCCGGACAGCGCGCTATTGAAAACGGAAGTCTTAATGACGATTCTTGGCGGCAAAAAGGTATTCGAGAAGAAATAAAAAAAGCCGTCTCGAAGAAACGGCTTTTTAAGAGTTGGTTAGGTTTATTTTTTTAAAAACTTATGAGCACGGCTCATCAGGCCCTTGCGGTCTGCCGTGATCGTCGGATCGCTGTAAATTTTCCCTGAGAGTTCACCCACGACCTTTTTATCGTATCCCAGTCTTTCGGCTATTTCTTCACAGAAATGTACTTCACTGCGGAAGACCTGTCCATCACTTTTCATCAACTGAATAAGGTGATAGAGGTTTTCAAATTTCTGATCTTCTGAAAATGCAGATAAGTCGCCAATAGGTTGGGGTTTTTTGAGCATGGCATCCACTTCTTCCTTAGTTACCCCATTGGCCTTTCCAATCATATGGATTGTTTTGGCCTCCTTTTCTCCAATATTCCTGTCACTGGCAGCCAGGTTAATCAATACGTTAAGTTGTTCTTTAATCATAGCGTTTATTTTTTCAGCAAATATTAAGGTCCGAACAGTTCGAAATTATATAAAATTACCTGAATTCTTACATTCCTTCAAAAAAATTGGCTAAAACCAAAATATGATGCAACCTTGTTTATATAGACTGGTCAATCTGCTAAAATCGTAACACAATGAGGAAAAATGTCCTGATACTGGCTGCAATCTTCTTCTCCATTTCGCTTCTGGCTCAGGAGAGTCAGGTTAGAAACGTGGGATCATTCAAGACCGTCAAATCCGGGGAAGCGATTGATGTGTATCTCAAAAAAGGGGATAAGGAAAGCGTGAAAGTAGAGACCACTGGTTTGAGCGTTGACAGGGTTTTGACAGAAGTTTCCGGAGGTGCGCTGAAGATACACATGAAGGAAGGTAATTACAGGGGCAAAACTGACGTCAAGGTTTATGTAACTTATGTTGATCTGGAAAAGATATCTGCCAGTTCGGCTTCGAATATGTTTTCCGATGGTGTGATTAAAGCCAAATCCCTGGAGATTCATGTTTCAAGTGCCGCAAATATTGAGGCGAGTTTGGATGCGGAAAGTGTAATTGCCCATTCATCCAGTGCCGGTGATATTACGCTGGAAGGAAAATGCAACTCCATTGATGCGGAAGCCAGCAGTGCGGGCGAAATCGACGCCTATAATCTTACAGCAGAAAAAGCCAAAGGGAACGCCAGCAGCGCCGGAAGTATTAAACTGAATGTGGCGCAGGAACTTTGGGCTAATGCCAGCAGTGGCGGAGGCATCCGCTACCGGGGCAATCCTGCCAAATCCAACACCAATTCCAGCAGCGGAGGATCAGTGAAGAAGGCGAACTGATCTGAGTCGGAAAAATCAATGACCTGAATAATTGTTATCGGGCGTTGTATTACTAATTTCCAATCAACACAAACCCTCCCCAGTCATGCGGATCAGGATGCTTTATCCTGACTTTCGACTGTGCTTTTTTCAACGATTCACGCGGAGAAATTCCTTCCAGCCATTGCGAATAGAATTCCGTCATCAATTCCTGTGTTGCCTCATCCGGGACGGTCCACAAACTCATGAGCACGGCCTTAGCCCCTGCCAGTTGAAACGACCTTTGTAATCCATAGACTCCCTCTCCATTGCTGATGACGCCTAAACCTGTTTCGCATGCAGACAGTACGACTAAGCGCGTTTGGTCCAATCGCAGGCCGGTGGCTTCCAGTGAGGTCAGCACCCCATCTTCTCCAGAAACTGCGGCTTCACTCTGGAAAGCATATTTGGCGCCACTGAAAAGCAGCCCGGATCGCATCAGGGGATTGGATGAAGAAGAAACTGCACTCAAATTATTTTTAGACATCACCTCATCACCCAGAAAATATCCATGTGTGGCGATGTGGAGTACCGATGGATTCCTGACACGTTTTATTTCCGCTTCGCTCGCTTTGTCAAACAGATAGGCATCGTGGTTTACCGACTTGCTTTTCAATAGCTGTTGTATATTCTCAACTTCCTTCCTTGTCCCTGGTAATTCAGCAATATTGTCGCCGTTAAAGAAACGCTGACTGGTATCGGCTTTCAGCTCCCGTGTGGTGGGCATGGCCAACTGAAGCCCACGGTCCGTGCTTACTGGTACGGAAGGTTTGGCATTATTGTAATTGGGGAACCCAAAGAGGATGACCTTATCCAGCGCATCAGGATTTTTGGGACCGGTGATCAGATCTTTAGTAGACAGGACGATTTCAATATCTATTTCATCCAGCAGGTAGGCGTTGGGTTTGGTGGTAGTAACTTTTCCGGGATTATTAAGGGTTGCCAGGTTGATGAGATGATACACACCATCCGCTGAAAAATAGACTTTATTGATTCCGGATAATTTATTGGCAACTGGCTTCCAGAATACCCGAAAGGAAACAGTATCCCTTACGTCATAGCGGATTGAATTTTTGTATTGTTTAAAGTACTCACCTTCCATTTTGTCTGCGTAGGGGAGTATGAGCAACTCCGGATTTAACTTCGTGTCGGATCTTATGATGAGGGCTACGTAAACAGGGTCATAGTCATAGTGTCCGTCGTCTTCATCTTTAGTCCGCTCTTCCATACGAATCATTTCAATGGCAGCTTCACCGGGTTTTAACTGCTTTTGAACATCCTTCCATGAATAAGCCTTGCTCTCAGCGATTTTTTTAAATGCCTCAGAATACCGGCTCATCTCTTTTTCGATCTGGCTGGTTTGTTCTTCAAGTTTTAAAATGTTTTTGTTGGATTCAGCATTTGGCCGCTGGTATGATTTGGCCAATGTGTCACGCAGTGATTGCCAGGTTGTAAATTTCGAAATGAGCTGAGGATCTCCGCTGCCAAGGATTCTCTGACGGAGTTGTGTGGAAGCATGGAAAAGCAGGCCTTTGGTTTCTATTCGCCAATTGTACCAGTCACCAATTCTTTTCCCGCCGTTGTCATGGGTATAACTGTTTAAAACGAAGTTGCCGTAATTTTGAAATAGGGGAATCAGATTATCGTAATACTTCTTTTTTTCCAAGTCGGATAAAGCAGGGAATATTTTATCCAGTTGTTTTTTTACGAGTATGAGGCAATCATTATAGTACTTTTCAGCGGTTTTATCGTCATTGGATAATTCATAGGCGAGTGCCAGATTACTGAGCACCATGATGTAATTAGGATGATTTTTTCCGATGGTTTTTTCAAGAACTTCTTTGGCGTTAAGTAAAAATACTTTTGCATCCTGATAATTA
>DAOMZK010000313.1:0-3951 GCA_035438035.1 Cyclobacteriaceae bacterium
ATGAAATAAAGATAAAATGCACCGCAGAAGCCATGATACTTAAGCAGCATATAATCAGATAGTTATCTGTCGATGGAAACCATGCCGCTGTGATTGGAATCAGGATGTTGGCCAGGATAACTGCCACAAGTGATCCGGTATCTATCCATCCAATGATCCGCTTGGATTGTCTGAAGTTGAAAAGCCGTCCAAATATTCCCCAATAACTCAACAACAGGATTGCCGTTATCGGACCAGTCATACAAAACATGATGAAGATAATGGGGTTCTTATATTCCTCAGGGCCGAAATGGAGACCCGTGTAGAAAAAACCCGTCAATATCACCACCAGTAGAATGGAAGCCGTAGTAAGGTTGGAGAACTTAATTTTGCTTTGCGCGAATGAGAAGATGAAGGTGGCGACAATACCAAGAAAGCCGGAAACCAAAAATGCCTTGTTCAGTTGATCTCCCAGTGTATTCAGGAAAAGGGATTCAGCCACAACACTGTACGTGGCAAAGAAAATACCCATGAAGAATCCTGCCCCCAGCATGAGCATTACCTGAAGTCGCTCCTCTGGCCGTACATTCAACAGGTTAAGCAAGGACTCAATCATAGTAGAAAGTTACAGCGTTCAACAGAGAAATAAAAAAACCGGCCAAAAGCCGGTTCCGAAAATATCGAAGTCCTTGAAAAATGTCTACTTCTTTTTGGTGGCTGTGGAGTCACGCTTAGCCGGAGCATTACCTTGCTCAGATTGATAGGCTTCGTTTAATCCTTTCAACACAATCTTGCTGATATCCAGCGTGTCATTGCCGTACAATAAATCACTGCTTGCATCGTATTTCAATACTGCCTGTAGGCCGTTCTCATCGCTATATTTCTTTAGGTAAGCGGTAATCTTTCCATACAGTTCTTTCGTCAATTTCTCCTGGTCAATCATCATTTCCTGGGAGAGGCTTTCCTGATATAATTGGAGATTTTGTCTCTTCTTTCCAAGGTCTTCTTCTACCGCTCTGAACTGATTGGGTGTCATGTTGTTGGCGTTGCGCTGAAAAGCCTCGTAATCAGATTGAAATGATTGTGCACGATTCTTCAAATCCTGATCCAGACGCTTTCCTTTTGCTTCGAGTTTATCGCGGTTGACTTTAAAGAAGTCATAGTATTTTAGAATAGTGTCTGAATTGACATACGCCACTTTCAGATCTTTAGGACCGGCCAATCCGGTACTTTTTGTAGCTGCAGACCCGGAAAAATGCAGATAATAGAGTATCGCGATCGCAACAAAAAGCACCGCATTCAAGATGAGTGATAGATTTTTCATTTGTATTTAATCATTAGGGCCGCAAATATAACCGGAATATGGAATTTTACTGCTTATACCACTCCGCGTACATGGGGTAGTTTTTTGCAGTCCGGGCAATTACCTCCTTCATTTCAGGACCGATTGCTTTTACCTTTTTTGCAGGAATCCCGGCGTATACACTGCCCGGCTCGACCATTGTACCAGCCAGAACCACAGCCCCGGCAGCAATGACTGATTCAGTGCCAATGACCGCATCATCCATCACAATTGCCCCCATCCCGATAAGGACATTATCCCCGATAGTACATCCATGGATTACAGCATTATGTGCAATAGAAACATTACTGCCTATCACTGTTTTTGCCTTTTGGTAAGTACAATGAACAATCACACCATCCTGAATATTGGTATTGTCTCCTATGGTAATGGAATGAACGTCACCACGGAGAATGGCATTTAACCAAACGGTACAGCTATCCCCCATCGTCACTTCACCCACGACCACAGCGTTATCTGCCAAAAAACAATTCTGGCCAAATTTCGGGGTACAACCTCGTAACGATTTGATTATTGACATTTCACTCAATTTCAGACTTAGGAATTCAATTGTGATCTGCCAAGATGGCACGATTCGACCGAAAATTACTAAATTTGCAGTCTTTAAAAGGTAAATGAAGGATTTGATTGCTGATATTGACGTGCTCCAGGGTCATGAAAGTGAACCTGAATCAAAGACCACCCCGGATAGCCATTCAGGCAAGACCAGGAAGCTCTATATAGAGAGCTATGGTTGTCAAATGAATTACTCTGATAGTGAGATAGTTGCATCTATCCTACACAAGGAAGGGTTTGATACAACTTCTGAAATCAATGAAGCCGACATCGTATTTCTGAATACTTGCTCGATCCGCGAAAAGGCAGAAACAACAGTTCGCAACAGGCTCAACCATATAAACGGCCTGAAAAAGCAAAAACCAGAACTTCTCATTGGTGTTCTCGGCTGTATGGCTGAGCGACTAAAGTCAAAATTCCTCGATGAAGAAAAGATTGTTGACCTGGTGGTTGGCCCGGATGCCTATCGGGATCTTCCCCGTCTTATCAACCGGGTTGATGAGGGCGAAAGAGCCATTAACACCCTCCTTTCACGAGAAGAAACCTATGGTGACATCAGTCCGGTTCGTTTGAATTCGAATGGCGTTACGGCATTCATTTCAATCATGCGAGGATGCGATAACATGTGTTCTTTTTGCGTCGTGCCCTTCACTAGAGGAAGAGAGCGGAGCCGGGATCCTGAATCCATTGTATCCGAGGCCAGGGACCTTTATGAAAAAGGGTATCGTGAGGTAACGCTACTGGGTCAAAATGTAGATTCGTATAAATGGAGTGCGGAGGAAAATAACAAAGCCAGGTTACTGAAGAAAGAAGTCAACAATGTGATCAACTTCAGCAACCTGCTGGAGCGTGTGGCACTCATTCATCCTGACCTTCGTATCCGCTTTTCAACTTCTCATCCAAAAGACATTACAGACGATGTGTTGCACGTCATGCGTAGACATGAGAATATCTGTAAGTACATACATCTGCCTGTGCAAAGTGGAAGCACCCCTGTGCTGGAAAGGATGAACCGAGGATATTCTCAGCAATGGTACCTTCAGAAAATAAAAAGGATAAGGGAGATACTGGGGGAAGAATGCGGACTTTCTTCAGATATGATGGCGGGCTATTGTGGCGAAACTGAAGCTGAACACAAGGATACTTTGATCCTGATGGATGAAGTGAAATTCGATTTTGCCTACATGTTCATGTACTCCGAAAGACCAGGGACACCAGCAGAGAAAAAATACAAGGACGATGTTGAAGAAGAAATCAAAAAACGCCGTCTGTCTGAAATCATTCACAAACAAAACCTGCATTCGCTGGAAAGGAATCAGCAGGATATTGGAAAGACTTTCAGGGTTCTGGTTGAAGGATCTTCAAAGCGTTCGGAAGATTTCTTACAGGGACGCAATTCCGCCAATAAAGTGGTGATCTTTCCAAAAGAAAATAAAACAAAGGGTGATTACGTCAATGTGTACATCGAAAAGTGTTCAGGTGCAACATTGATTGGTAAATTGATTCAGTAAAATGGCCATTACAGAAAACGAAATTCAAAGTATAAAACAAAGGTTCGGAATCATTGGCAATGCTCCCTTGCTGAACAATGCAGTGCGGGTTGCCATGCAGGTAGCCCCAACGGAAATGTCTGTCTTGATCACCGGTGAAAGTGGAAGTGGTAAAGAGTCTTTCTCCAAGATTATACATTCACTGAGTCCCCGGAAGCATGGACAATTTATTGCCATCAACTGCGGATCGATTCCTGAAGGAACCATTGATTCTGAGCTTTTTGGGCATGAAAAGGGCTCTTTCACCGGAGCTCATGAATCACGCAAAGGCTACTTTGAAGTGACCAATGGCGGCAGCATTTTCCTCGATGAGATCGGCGAGATGCCATTGGGCACACAGGCTCGTTTGCTTCGCGTGCTGGAAAATGGTGAATTCATTAAAGTTGGTTCATCCAAGGTCCTGAAAACTGATGTTCGTGTAATCGCGGCGACCAACGTGAACCTGATGAACAAAGTAGAAGCGGGTAAATTCAGAGAGGATTTGTACTACCGCCTGAACAGCAG
>DAOMZK010000314.1:0-3949 GCA_035438035.1 Cyclobacteriaceae bacterium
GGCGGGTTACACGTCCAATGTTTATAATCCGATGTATCCGCCTCGAACAGGTGCTGTGATACTTTTTTCTCCTTTACTCTTGGACGACAAGTGGATAGCGCCCGAATCCGTGTGGAAACGCTATTTTGAGCAGGTTGCGCCGCAAGTTCGCCTTATTCAGGCTGGTATGCAAGGGGATAAATCAAAGGCGAATTATCTGCACTTGTACGCTTGGCCCGACAATCTTCAGACATTTTTAGAAACAGCCAAAACTGTAAATGAATGGGTACCCTGTCAGACAGGCGGGATTGATTTGAGCGATCTGATCCGGCTTTTTTTCGACGGACACGGTACGGATGGGTTTGTCGAATGGAAAAACAAGGTAGAACGAGTGATATCCGGCAGTATTCATAAACTGGGTGAAGGACAGCCTGTTGAAAAAGTTCAGCGGGATCTTGACGATTCCGAAAAGAAATTCCGGGTTGCTTCAATGCGAGGCCGCTGGCAACATTATAGAAAATTATTTACACTCATGCCAAATGAAAATGGTTTGAAAGAAATAGATGATTTAATAAACAGTATAGCGTTGGAAGTATTAATTTTAGCTCCCAAAGAATCTTTTCAGGAACAAACTACTCGTTATCATTTGATATTGCGCCAAATAGACGACCTGCTGATGCCTATCCGGAAATTAATTCAGAAACGAACAAACTAAAGTGCATGAAGCGTAACTATTCTGTTTTGATTGTGGATGATGACATTACCTTCCACAAAGATCTCCGGGAAACCCTCGGCAACAGCTTCGAGTTTCACGGAGCAAAGGATATTGCACACATGCGTCAAAAACTTGCAGAAAACCAACATTACGACCTGATATTGTTAGATTTGGTTTTAGATGATACAGGTGAAAGGATCGGACTCAAGTTGATTTCGGAAATCAGCGCTGTTAGAAAAGGTATACCTATTATTGCCATGACGGCATATGGCAGCGATGCCGATACAGTGGTGGAGGCGATGAACAAAGGCGCCAAGTCATTTGTCGACAAGAACAAAGTGGACTACGGGCAATGGAAAGAAAAGATGCACGATGCCATAGCGACTGTTCAGGTGCATGTGTATGAAGAAAAAATCGAGATACTCGAACGCAAAGTTGATCAACTGAGCGGGCAACACCAATTCATCGGCGAATCGTCCAAAATCCAGGAAATTAAAAAGCTGCTGGAGGCCGTTGCCGATATGCCGCAAGTTACAGTATTAATTACCGGCGAAACCGGCGTGGGTAAAGAAGTAGCGGCACGCTACTTACACAAGCACAGCCCACGTGCGGGCAATTCATTCGTGGGGGTCAACCTTTCTGCTATACCTACGGGTCTGATTGAAAGCTACTTGTTTGGTCATGTAAAAGGTGCTTTTACAGATGCGAGGATGGACAAGGAAGGTCATTTCCGGGAGGCCAACGGCGGAGTCCTGTTGTTGGATGAAATTGGTGACATCAACGCGGAAATTCAGACAAAGCTACTGCGAGTAATCGAAGAACGGATGATTCGGCCGGTAGGAAAAGACAAAGATGTGCCTGTGGATGTCCATCTGTTGACCGCTACACACCGTAACCTGGATGAAGAAGTTGCAGCAGGCCGCTTTCGCCTTGATTTATACCAGCGACTTAAATCTTTCATTATCGAGATTCCCTCGCTGAGAGAACGAAGAGAAGATATACCACTGTTGCTAGAACATTTCCTCAGCCAGCAATTACCGGGTGTCAGTATTGAAAAAGCATTTTCAAGAGAAGCATTTGACAAACTCATGGCCTATGATTGGGTGGGCAATATAAGAGAATTGAGGGGGGCAGTTGATCATGCAATCGTTCGAAAAAAGGTGTACAAAACAGATATCGTAACGATTGAATGTCTACCGGTAGAGATTCAGCAATTCGACCCTTATAAACCGCGCACAGGTATAAAACAACAATCACAGAACGCTTACAACATTGCTATTCCGATATTCAAAAACCGTAAAGAAGAGCAATCCTACCGCGATCTGGTAAAAATAGAAGACGCATTGAAGCAAGCCCATGGTAATAAAACCGAAGCGGCACAGATATTAGGCTACCCGGGTTCTGACAACTTACGATCACGCATTAAGATATGTTACCGGAATTTTCCCAACCTCTTCGAATCATTCCCTCTTATCCGGGAGGCCTATGATACAATTGTAGGGGAATGATTACTATAAATTTTATTTTCCTTATCCAATTTAATATTGCCCCACTGTATGGAATCCTGCCCACTCTTACTATTTTATGCTACCGATCATCGATATCGGATTGTCCGACTTCCTGTCATACTGGATAAGACAACTAATCTTTATAGCATTGATTTTTCGTTGCTTATAAAAGAACTGGAGATAACCACTACTCTTTCTGAACTAAAGGATGGCTTATTGGAGTCTCTGGTGTCGGATCTAACTACATGGGATGCCCTGGTTCGCACTATCAGCGGATTAGTACTTAATTATCCCAATATTGCAGAGCGTTTTCTTATCCCGGAGGGCTCATCAAAAGAACACCATACCGCGGTTAAAAAAATCAATATCCTTTTCGTGCATACAAGCCAACTAAGGAGCAACGAGTTCTATTATAACCTGCTTACAAATTCCGACGGATTGCGCCGTGTGAGTACCGACATCAATTCAAAGACGAGGTGGGAGGCAGACAAATTCCTTCCTGCCCCTATAATTACCGTAAGTGAAGAAGCTTTGATGACACTTTACAGTGAAACAACCGCCCTTGAGTTTCAACTGGACCGAATTTCGTGGAAAAAAGACCGAAGAAAACGCCTTGACCTGTATCGCTTAAATATTGACCACCGGATTAAATTTCTTGATTCAAGCATCTGGCATCGTTATGTCAACGAAAAGGATTATCTCGAACGAAATATAACCAACAAACAGAATTTTGATCAAAAAATTAAGGAAACTCTTCTTGATATATGCGACTATTGGAAAATGGGATTGTATCGTACTAACAGCGGCCTTGCAACACTTGAGTTTCAATCCCGTATGTTTTTACAATCCTGGCTCTTTCCGGTCGGCAAGCGCGATCATCAGGACGCCGTCACTCCCTTTAAATTCCATTCAGAAGGAGAGGCCCGGGCAAATTCCGCCAAACTCCTTGAGTTTTTGAAATGTGAAGGAGAAGGTAAGTTGAAACTATACGATTTGGAATGGCACCTTCTAATGGTAGATGACCAGGCAGCCAAACCTGTTTCTTCAATCGACGAAAAAAGCTGCAAAATCACAAAGGCGAACCTGATAAGATATTGGATACAAGGAAACAGGCCGGCGGGTTTTGACGATGATTTGAATACAAGAGAAGGACTGAGATTAGCAAACATTGTTGAACAAACCGGGAAAAACGGGCAAGACAAGGGTATAATCAAACAAGGTATTCAATCGTTGCGTAAGGGGATGTTCGATATCGTTTTGTTGGACTATCTTTTAGGCGAACAAGATGAATCAGATTCACTAAACGACCCTCAAGGGTTGCGGGAATACGGCCACGAATTTTTGCTCGAACTGGAGGAAGAACTTCGTCCGAAAATTAAAAGCGGCAGAGCAGACGGGACATTTCTCAAGCGCGGACCGCTGGGCCGCTACTGGATTTTCCCTATTTCTTCATTTCCCTTCGCTTTTGGCGACAAACTACGTCAATTGAGCATTGATACGGCCAGCGAATATTGGCATATCAGCACCGGCGGAGACCCGGTGAATTCTCCGGAGCAGTTCAGATGGAATTTTTACCAATTTTTATTATATGAGATTTCTCATTTTTACCTCTGCCCTACGGCATTAGCACGTTGGATAAACCAGTTCAACGGAATCGAAAACCTGGTTGACTGGTGCAGAGCCCTTAAGCGCCGTATTCAAATGGAAGAAATGAAATTAAATCTGGGCCCCGCCAAAGGAAAAGATT
>DAOMZK010000315.1:0-3946 GCA_035438035.1 Cyclobacteriaceae bacterium
ATCGCCAGTAGCTATGCCGATTGAGGAGGACCCTACTGAGAACGTCGAACTTCCTGTAAAGCCACCTGAACCATCACCCAACTTGACACTTAAATCATTCGAACCATAATTTACAGTCGCAAAGTCAGCCTTGCCATCCGCGTTAAAGTCCCCGGTCACAATTCCACGCGGCTGATTTCCAACCGTAATCGTTGTACTTCCGGCAAAGCCACCCAATCCATCTCCCAGAAGGATACTGACATCGTTCGAGCCAGTATCAACATTGCCAACTGCTAAATCCGATTTACCATCTCCATTGAAATCTGCAGCAACCACTACTTGGGGATTTACACCAACTCCAACCTTTGAGGTTTTATAAAATGGAGTGACAGCAGGTGAAAGGGTTACGGTAAAATGAGGCGTCGTACTTGTAATGGAACTTGTCTGAAAACCCGTTGTGATATCCTGTACAACTATCGGTGTGACAGAAGTTGCTCCTGGCGGTACCGCCACCGTCAGAGAAGTAGTGTTGCCCGCAGAAGGTGTTACTTTGATTGCGCCAAAATAAACCGAGTTGTTAGAAGGTGTAGCATCAAAATAGTTGCCTGAAATGGTTACTGGAGTACCCACAGGGCCACTCAGTGGGCTGAAAGAAGTAATGACAGGTCGAGCTGGTTTGACGGTAACCGTAATGGTGTACGGTGTGGATGAACAAGCATTAAGAATACTTGCTGCTGTAATTGTGTAAACCACGTTTATGGGGGCGCCGGACACATTCAGCCAGGCATCGTCATAAATCTCATTGGCCAACTTGGGATACCCATCCGAGACCGTACCTCCAACCTGGATTAGGCCAACGGAATAGACGGCTATGTCAAAATGATCAGGGCTAGCATCAGTTGCCTGGATCGTAATCCCCGTAATCTGACCACTGGACACAACCTTCGTATCTGCTATCCCGATGGGAGTAGCATCCACGTTTACTGCAATCGATTCAGATACCGATCCACCGTTATAGTCAAGGTCCACGGAAGCAATTCCAGGACCGCCCCATGCAACTGTGACAAAGTCGTCTGAACTGCCACCTCCGCCAATAATTGTGCCGCCACTAACCGACCAATTATAGTCGCTCCAGGTGTTACCGCCGCCGGCTGTCTGATAGGTCTCAGTAGCACCTTCACAAACTTCTTGAGTGCCTCCGAGCTGAGCAAAGGAATTCTGACAACATAAAGTCAATAGCACGGTCACGGCCCATACCGCTGACAACAGCGACTGAGCGAACCGGCGCAATGAATCAAAAGAGCCATCCGAAAGGATACGTCCTTTTATTACTTCACGCCATATCGTACAACACTTGTTCATACTTCCATCAATGCATTACAATTATTTTTTTCCTCACGGCATCCCCTGCCTGAATAATATAAATCCCCGCTGCTAACCCCTCCACATTGATCAAACTGTTCAACTCCTCCATCTTCATGATTTTTTCCATTACGACCTCCCCCACCTGATTAATCAGACGAACGGTCATATCCTGAGTCGACCTAAACTTTCTTTGCATATGAATTTCCCGGTTTGCCGGATTCGGGTAAACGGATAGCCCGCTTTCAGCAAGCTCCAATCCCGTAACCAGCTTGTTGTTCGTGACTGCCATCGGCGCTGAGATGACGGCCTGCAATACCTCTTTCGTCCGGGCATCCTGTACAAATGCCACTACATTGAAATTGTTGGTATACACTTTTTTCGCATCCGGGCTCCATTTCAAATTCTTTACACTGTAATTGGAACCGGGCACCATGCTCGCAAGAGTGGTGCCCGCAGCGGAAGGCAGGAATTTCTTCAGTACATAATTGAATTTAGTCTCCGCCGTTTTGATAAAGGTTTTGTCCAGTTTGGGATTGGTAATGTCAATATTGTTTTCAATGATGGCGACAAAAAGAACGGCATTGTCGATGTAACCCGTGGAGTGCAAATCAATCCGGTCGATCTTCAAACTTCCACTGTCGGTGTTGTGCACATTCAGCAGATTGATGGCCAGGCGCGGTGCATCCAGCAAACGGAGTTGTACGGTGGCATCCCCCCAAAGATCAAAGTCCCGTTTGAGCGGGTCCGTATAACCGTCAACAAACGTGTAAGGAACGGATGTCGCAGAATAGAAAAGTTCACGCGAACTTGGATCGGCCTGCCCGTCGAGGTTGAAAGGTTCACTTTCGTTATAGTCAACATGGTAATTGATCGCGACCATGGAAATTCCGCTCTGCACCATCGTCGTAATTTTGTCGGTCACTTTTTTTATGCGTACCCCCTCCCCTGCAGGATTTTTTGTGTTGGTGCTGGTGACGTCTTCGACGAGGGCAATCCGGTTCCTTTCTCCCACACGGAAATTGTCCATGGCAAATCCATCCGTGGAGGGATTGGCCGTAACACTGCCCAGCGCAAAACGGAACACTACTTTATTGTACGTCTTGATCAGGGTCAGTGAATGCTTGGATTGATACCAGGCAGATGAATTGGTGCCTGTCCACGCGTATGCTGCCGGGTTGCCGGCAATACCACCGGGATACGAAGGCAGCGTAAGGGAATTGTACCACCCGATTCCGGAAGGATTAACCGGATCGTAAATCCCCAATGTGGTCCACACTTTGGTTGTGTCGCCCACATTTTTGTTGTCCAGGGAGTATTGCAGAACGACGCCGTCACTGTTGGCGATATTGGTGAAATTATCAAATGATACCACCGGCTCATTGAACACTGTGAGATCATACACGGGGGAATACAAGGCTGAAGTCTCGTTTGAAACGTACGGACCATTCGCCGATGTCACCCAGATCTTGCTATCGTTGATAAGTGGATCAAAATGGATGGCACTCTTATTACTTATGGTCTGCGCCACCTGCCAGGAGGAATTGGTCTTGTAGGAATACGTCAGCCAATCTGTTACGCCTTCAAAGTTCTCCTGCGTGATGGATGTCCTGGCAAGGACTACCACACGCTGCCTGATGGAGTCAATACATCCGAAATCCGAATGAACCTGCAACGACACATTATACACACCGCTGTGCGGGAAGGTGTGGTTTTTGGGAGCGCCGAACCCCGAGGTTATTTTTTGAACTGCGCCGTCTCCGAAATTATAACGAATATAGTCTATCTGTGAATTGGAAGAAGGCGCTGAATACAACGTGGAAGCGTTGTTGAATACCAGGAAATCTGTTCCCACTCCGGATAATCCGGAGAAACTAAATATAGGAACAGGAATTGCACCGATCTGGAAAGTCTTTGTCACGGGATCGGAAACACAGGTGTGCTTGGAGGTCACCAGCAAAGAAGGTCCCACATTGTTTGGACTGGTATAAATATGTTGGGCATTCTTTAATACTGAAGTATTGGTGACAGCATTGCCCTGGGGATCATTGAAACTCCAGGCAAACTGAACACTGTCTGTGAGCGCTGGCGGAACAGAGGCATTGAATGTGTATTGTCCATTCAGGTCTACCGGCTGACCCACACAACGTGCGGTTCCGAAAGCAAAGTCGGCCACTGGCTTAGGCGCGATGTACAAGGTTGAATCAAAATAACTCTGACAACCTGTGAGCAGGGATTTAAAAGTATATCGCACCTTCTGCGAATTGTACTTCGTAGCCCCCATGGTGGACGGTGTGATCTTCCCCGTCCCATTTCCATTGTCAAAGTAGCCGCTGACGGTCGCGAATGTCTGGCTATTCACTGTGAAAGAACCCAGTGAGAATCCTTCAGCAGGCCGAGGCGCTCCGTCAACAGATATCAGGGACTGATCTTCACAATAGAAGGCCTGTTTTCCTTTTACAAGATTGGCCAGACTAAACGTAACGCCAACGGTAGGCGGAATGTTGACAATCACCACCTGGTTGTAAATATCCTTTTGCCCCAAAGAATTGACATATCGCCCAGTAAATTTTAATTGCGCGAGTGTTCCTCCTTCTGCCGGAAT
>DAOMZK010000316.1:0-3944 GCA_035438035.1 Cyclobacteriaceae bacterium
TTGGTTGTAGCTAGGTTCAAGGTAATAATGCGTTCAATGGCTACAGCAAGACCCAAAATCAAACAGATGAGGATTGGCCACATAAATGGAGGACCACCTTCAATGAATTTTTCTTTGACACCTTGATGGAAAGAGAGTTCTTCGTCAGCGACTGCTGATTCATCGGCCGTTGCATCTTCAGCGGGAGCAACTTCTTCCGTAGCGGCTTGAGTTGAATCCTGAGTTTGTGCATAGGCTTTGGAGGCACCGAATGCCATTACCCCCAGAAAAGCTAAGATCGTAAGTAATTTTTTCATGGTTTAAGGTTTAGATATACTTGAAGTGGCCAAATTTAAAGCTTTTGCTGAATCACAAACAAGATTTTAAAAAAAAAAACTGAAATTCTCTCGATAGCTTCATGCTTTCCGCCATAGAATTCAAAATACGTCCGTTAGTCACAGAATAACCCATCTTGTTTAACTCAAAATAAACTTAAGGTTCAATCCAAAATGAACCAATACTGGCTTTGATTCAGGAATATTAATCTATTTCTTTGCGGGGCTTTTTTGGAGAGGTGTCCGAGTGGTTGAAGGAGCACGCCTGGAAAGTGTGTATACCTGAAAGGGTATCGCGGGTTCGAATCCCGCCCTCTCCGCCAAACCAATTGATGCTCCGCCGAAAGGCGGACAAGATCGGATTCAGAGCATTGCCAATGCCTCATTAGCATAAGTGATGGAATCTGATCTTGGAAGTGAGCAAAGCGAGCGAGCAGAAAATTGGATTGAAGCCTCCCGCCTGCGGGATCACCGCAGCAAATCCCGCTTTCAAGTTTGTCAGCACCTCATTAGGGCTTCAACCATTCATCCGATAAGATCAAACACGCATTAGGCTAATAGAGTAATAGAAAGTGTTGCGTTTTGGTGACTTTTCTCATGATTGGGGGTTAATTAATCGACCATGAAATAAAAGCGAGGTTTTTTCACCTAAAAAATTATGATTTCTTGTTTAGAAATGAACAAAAACTTTAATTTTGGCCACTTCAAGACTTTAGACTTAAACCTTAAACCATGAAAAAACAATTCGCTATTCTCGCTTTCGTAGGGTTTATCCTGTGCGGGGCAATCGCCTCCCTGGCACAAGATGCCGCCACTGACACTACGAAAACAACCCCTGCAGCAACTGAAACAGCTGTTACGGATGCCTCAACTGAAGCACCTGCAGCAGAAGAACTGACGTTTCACCAGCAGGTAAAAGATTACTTTATCCAGGGAGGTCCTCCCTTTATGTGGCCTATTCTTATCTGTTTGATCTTAGGTCTGGCTATCGCAATTGAAAGAATTATCGTTCTCAATATGGCTTCAACCAATACCCAGAAACTGCTTACCCAAGTGGAAGATGCACTGGCTAAAGGCGGGGTAGAAGCTGCCAAAAACGTTACAAAAAATACGAAAGGTCCTATCGCTTCCATTTTCACACAAGGCCTGATGCGTGCATCAGAAGGCGTTGACATGGTTGAAAAGTCAGTCGTTTCTTACGGTGGCGTAGAAATGGGCAAGCTGGAAAGCGGCTTAATCTGGATCTCTCTCTTCATTTCACTCGGACCTATGTTGGGATTCTTCGGAACGGTTATCGGGATGGTGTTCGCGTTTGACGCGATTGAGGCGGCTGGTGATATCTCTCCCCAGGTTGTAGCCGGTGGTATGAAAGTGGCCTTGATCACTACCGTGGGAGGTCTTATCGTAGGTATGATACTCCAGGTGTTGTATAACTACCTCGTTGCCAAAATCGATACACTTGTAAACTCCATGGAAGACGCATCCATTTCTTTGGTGGATATCCTCGTGAAGCACAAACTCTCTAAATAATTAAGCCATGATCGACATCGGTTTATATATAGTGTATGCGCTTTTTTTCGTCGCTGCAGGAGCGGCTATCGTGCTGCCCCTGCTCAGTGCACTGAAAAGCCCTAAGAATCTCGGTAAATCCGGTATTGCTCTTGGTGTACTGGTGGCTTTGTTTGGAATTTCTTACGGCCTGGCAGGCGGAGAACTTAACCCTAAATGGCAAGCCCTGGGCGTTACCACGGAGTTCAGTTCTAAACTAATCGGAGCCGGACTTACCATGTTTTATTTCGTCATGATTTCAGCCATCCTGATCATGCTCTATTCAGAAATCAGTAAAGCTTTTAAATAATGCCTCGTTCAACTCCTGAAATACCAAATGCATCAATGGCGGACATTGCGTTCCTGTTGTTGACTTTCTTCCTGGTAACTACGACGATATCGAATGACAGGGGGTTGAGTATTCAATTACCGCCTCCACCGGAAAAACAACCTGTGGATGTGAAAATGCAGGAGCACAACCTGTTTAAAATACAGGTTAACTCCTCTGATGCATTGTTGGTTGAAGGAAACCCCATGACGGATGTAACGGGCCTCAAGGAAGATATTAAGCGGTTTGTCCTCAATAGGGGTGTTGATCCGGCTAGTTCAGATTCTCCGGAAAAAGCCATCGTCACGTATAAAACGGACCGCGGCACCAGTCATAAACGATTTGTAGAAATCCTGGATATAATCCAGGGTGCCTATTATGACATTTATGCTGAACAGGCCGGCGTGACGAATTCAAAATTCCGTGAAGCGGCATCTGATCCTTCTAATCCTGAATTCAAAGCAATCTACGACAAAGGAAGAGCAGGTATCCCGATGCAAATTTCCATAGCAGAACCAACCAAGGTTGGTAACTAAATCAAGATAACATGTCAAAATTCAAGAAGAAGACCCAGGTTAAACAGGATATACCCACGTCATCCATGCCGGATGTGGTGTTCATGTTGTTGTTTTTCTTCATGGTGACTACTGAGTTGCGCGAAACAGCCATTGATGTGCAGCAGCGGATTCCTCAGGCGACACAGTTGAGGAAGCTGCAACGGAAATCCCTCGTGACGAACCTCTACATCGGTGAACCCCGTCAGATCAAGGAATTTGGTAAAGAAGCGAAGATCCAGGCTGATGATGTGTTTATCGAACCGAAGGACATCATCCTGTGGGTGAACCGTCAAAAGGATATGCTCCCTGAGAATGAACGTGATCAGTTGACTGTCGCCATGAAAGTAGACAGTGAAGCCAAGCGTGGAATTATAGCGGATGTGGAATCTGAACTGCGTACAGCGAATGCGCGGAAGATTCTGTACATCACGCTCCAAAGAAAAGAAGAACTCTAAAGACTTTTTTCATGGAAACAGAAAGCCCCTTCATCGGGGCTTTTTTGGTTTAATAGGCTTCAATGCCTTAAGCTGGGAGTAAATATTCGGGGTATATTGCTTATAACTTGTTCAGGTAAGATACACCATCGTAAATTGATATCGAGGATTGAAATTAACTCAATCTGCCAAAGTAACCGGGTACCGAAGTTTATAGCGCCGATGGAAAATTCACAACTCGCCAAAGCCCACACACTTAACGACCCTAAAACCATCCGTGCCTGGTGCATGTATGACTGGGCTAATTCAGTGTATTCATTGGTAATCACCTCAGCCATCTTCCCTGTCTATTACCAGGCCGTGACTACAAAAGGCAACTCGGATGTGGTTGACTTCTTTGGTTTCTCTATTGTCAATTCGGTCTTGTATTCATACGCATTGTCTTTTTCCTTTATGCTGGTGGCCCCGCTTCTTCCCCTTTTGTCTGGCATAGCCGATTATACCGGCAACAAGAAATTCTTCATGAAGTCCTTTGTCTATACCGGCGGCGTGGCCTGCATGGGACTCTATTTTTTTTACGGAGAAAATATTGAATGGGGCATTGCCTGCTCCATGCTGGCCAGTATTGGCTATGCGGGAAGTGTAGTGTTTTATGATGCCTTCCTACCTGAAATTGTGACGGAAGACCGTTTTGATTCGGTGAGTGCAAGAGGTTACTCCATGGGCTACTATGGAAGTGTCATCCTCTTGATCGTCAACCTTG
>DAOMZK010000317.1:0-3935 GCA_035438035.1 Cyclobacteriaceae bacterium
TCAGAAAAGAGACTACCAGGTCAAGCTCATCGTGCGACTCAGGCAAGAGGTTGTAGGTACTCTGCTGGAATAATACATTTTTTAAGTTGACGGTAGCTCCGATTTCGATGGGCTGCAATTTGAAATTCATTTCGAGCGACTTCATTTCATAGGTCCGCACATCCAGCTTTTCAAAATTGCTGACATATCCGCTCGCTTCAATCGTGATGGTGTATTCATTGACGGAGGGAAACTTGACAGCAAACTTTCCATCGGCGGCAGCCACCGTACTGAAAAGAGAATCTGAATGAAATACTACAGAGGCGCGTATGGGTTTACCGGTTTTTAAATCGGTCACTTTGCCAAATACCCGGAAAATCTTTTCCTCCCCGGCAATCGGTTTATCCCTTTTAATCTCAATCATCTTCACAATGGTGTCGGGCAATTGTGCGATTAATGAATCCTTCAGATCAGCCGGCGGCCGGTAAAACTTGATGTCTCCATATCCGTCGCTGTCCTTGATGCTGGTGTAAAGCACAAACTTCTGATCGGGATACGTCCTGTAAAAAAGTTCTCTGAATTCTGAATTGACATTGGCGCCCATATTGACCGGATCGGACCAGTTCGTCCAGGTGTCATCCAGTCTTTGCGAATAGTAAATGTCAAAACTTCCATACCCCCTTCTTCCATTGGAAGCAAAGTAGATATACTTGCCGTCCTCACTGATGCTGGGACTCAGCTCCTGGAACGTGGTATTTATTTTCCTTCCCAGGTTTTTCGGCTCCGACCATTTTCCATCCTTTAGTATGGACACATACAAGTCCTCAGCGCCAACTGTGCTGTAAGAGTCAGCTGAAAAAACCAGCACTTCCTGTGTGGTTGACAAATAAGCATAGGTTTGCTGAGAACGATTCAGGAAATAAGGGATGGTGATATTTTCCGGTGGCGCCCAGCCTATGGATGTCTTCATGGATACTGCAATTCCCTGTGACACCGAAACACTCCTTTCATTATTATAATGCCCAACCAGGATCATCCTGTCACCATCGTGGGTAAATCCGGCCACTGCATTGTATCCCTCATGATTGATTTCCTTCCCGCAATGAAGGGGGTTCGACCACTCTTCACCGGTCCAGATAGAATACCAGATATCGCCAGGATCCCTTTTTCCTCCTATGTTGTCAGGATGGTTGGCGACTGTCCAATACATGGTCTTAAAGTCAGGACTGATTACCGGCGATTGCTCATCATAGGCTGAATTCACATGAGAGAACGACTTCTGTGAAATAAACTGACCACTGACTGTCAAATTGCTGACGAGAAGAAAAATAAATAGCGGAAGGGCAAACCGAAAAGTTTTAATCATGTTTAAAAACGAATCTGAATTTCAAAAATACTATTTACTAACCCACAAATTATCTTTCAAGGTAAATCTCCAGGGCAGCAGCGCATCTTTTCCTGCATAATCAATGCCAATGCGTTTGCCTGGAATGATATTTTTCGCCGGTATGACATTACCATCTTCAATCCACAATCGCTTAGACCACACGGTTTCTCCGTTCAACTTTCTATCGATGCCCAGTGCGCGGGTCAATTTACCCGGACCTGCTGTAATGCGGCGCTCTGCATTTGCACCGGTACGCTTCATCATGGCCTTCACGCCTTCCACAGGCTCCAGCGCCCGTATCAGCACTGCATCTGCCTCGTTGGCATCATTGGTGACCACATTAAAAAGGTTGTGTATGCCATAGCACAGGTAAACGTAAGCGTGTCCACCTGGCCCGAACATTACTTTGTTACGCGCTGTCATCCTGGATTGATATGCATGACTCCCCCTTTCACGCGGAGAATAAGCCTCTGTCTCTACAATGATTCCCGCCGTCGTCTTTCCCTGTAAACGGGTAAAGAGCACCTTGCCCATGAGGCCCTTAGCCACTTCCACAACGTTGCTGTTGCGGTAAAATGAAGGATCAGGCATCATTTACTCTACAGGATTGGTGGGTTTTTGGGAATGGTAAACTATTCTATTTTTGACCTCGCAAAAATTCAAACAAAATCTAACATAACAACTATGAAAAAAGCAGTAATCGTTCTATTTCTCCTGTCAGGACTCGTTGCACAGGGTCAGATACAGACCCCCGCTCCCAGTCCCGGTGCTACATTGACTACCGTGGTCGGACTAACTGACGTGAAAATTGAATACTCCAGGCCAAAGGCAAAAGGAAGAAAGATTTTCGGTGAAGGCAACGATTTTGTAACGCCTTATGGTCACATCTGGAGAACAGGCGCCAATAATGGCACAATCATCACTTTTGGCGATGATGTAAAGTTTGGCGGTACCGATGTTCCTAAAGGAACCTATAAACTCTTCAGCATCCCCGGCGCCACACAATGGACCGTGATGCTGTACAAGGACCTGAACATGGGTGGCAATGATCCCCAGGGTTATGATCAGAAAAATGAAGCAGCCCGCGCATCTGTGAAAGTCGACAAACTCACGGAAAAGATTGAAACGTTCACCATTGAAATCGCCGATCTTTCTGAAAACAGCAAGACAGCGAATCTTCAGTTGATGTGGGAGAACACTTCCGTGAAAGTTCCGATTGCTGTTGATTTCGACAAAAAGGTAATGACTTCAATCGAAAACAATACCAAAGTAAATCCCAACAACCTGTTTAATGCCGCTGTGTATTACCTCGAAAATGGCAAAGACCTTAACCAGGCTTTAACCTGGGTGAATGCAGCCGCTGCAGCCAATCCGGATGGCTTCTGGATCACGTACCAAAAAGCGAGAATTCAAAAAGCGCTCGGCGACAAAAAGGGTGCAATGGAATCTTCTATGACCTCTAAAGCCGTCGCAGAAAAGGCCAAGAATGCCGACTACGTTAAAATGAATGATGACTTGATGAAGACATTGAAGTAATTCATTTTTTCATCGTCGATAAAATCGTTCTGCTTCTCACAAGGCAGGACGATTTTTATTTTGCATGAACTGTATCACGAATGCAAAGATCACTACAGCTATACAGCCAATGATGTTGTAGAGCAGAAAAGCCACGTTTTCTCTTTGAAAGAAATACAAATACAAAATGATGAGTTCAGCGCCTATGGCCGCCCAGAACACTGCCGTTGATTTTAAGTATTTCAGGTAAAATGCAGATAGAAAAATCCCTAGTATAGTGCCATACACCAGAGACCCAACAATATTAACAAACTGAATGAGGTTCTCAGCCTGTTCGGCCAGTGAAGCAAAGGTCATAGCTGCAATAGCCCAAAACACCGTAAACCATCGTGAGGCTTTGAGATAATGTTCATCATCCTTTGATGGACGAATCGATCGCTTATAGATATCAACAGCTGTCGTCGAAGCGAGCGCACTTAATTCAGAAGCCATGGATGACATCGCTGCTGAAAAAACAACAGCCAGCAACAGGCCAATTAATCCGTGCGGCAAATACGTCATCACAAAATTAATGAAGACATAATCTGTATCACGCGTATTGGCACCCGGAACGTTCTCCTTAATTACCGACTTCATCTTTGAACGCAATTCGGATTCGGATTGTTGAACCGCTTTCAAGTCTTCTTTTGCTTTTGCCTTTGCACCGTCATCACCTTTTTGGATGGATTGGACAAGGGCGCCGGCTGCATTCCTGCGTTGCACAAATACGGATTCATAGGATGTCTCCAAATCGCGAATGGCCGCGCCTCCTTCTGTCTGTAATACTTTTTCCCTCAAGGCTGAATTGTGAAACAGCGGAGCCTGATGAAATTGATAAAATACGAAGACAAGAATCCCAATATACAGGATGATAAACTGCATCGGGATTTTCAATATTCCATTAAAGATCAAACCCATCCTGCTCTCGGTAACAGAACTTCCCGACAGGTAACGCCCCACCTGCGACTGATCTGCGCCGAAATAAGAAAGAAACAGAAACAGCCCGCCGATCAAT
>DAOMZK010000318.1:0-3917 GCA_035438035.1 Cyclobacteriaceae bacterium
CATTCGTTAAACGAACGTTGTGAATCGAATTCTAACCGTACAGACGATCCAGAGCCTGATGATCCGCTTCACTGTCTTTTTGATTTTTATCAGCCTTAATCTCTTCCCTCCCCTTTCTGTATGTGCCCAGGACAGGTGCTCTACCATGGAGTATGAAAAGATGCTTCATCCCAACAGGCTCAACCGGGAAGTTCAGTTCGAGCAATGGATGGATCAGAAAATCCGAGACAGTAAAACAAAAGTCTTCGGCATAGAAAAAATTCAAAGTACCTACACCATACCCGTTGTAGTACACATTATTCACAATGGTGAGCCCGTTGGCTCCGGAACCAATATTTCCGATGCGCAGATTCAGTCCCAGATGACGGTGCTGAACAATGATTTCAATCGGCTCAATTCTGACTCAAATAAAACGCCTGCTGAATTTCTCCCGGTGGCAGGGAGCCTGAACATTCAATTTGTTTTGGCAAAACAAGATCCTGAAGGGCTACCTACCACAGGGATCACCAGAAACCAGGGCACCAAAACATCGTGGTCCCTCACAGACAATTCAGAACTCAAAGCCATCAACTATTGGCCTGCTGAAAATTATCTCAACATCTGGGTAGCCAATTTTTCGGGCAGTGGCCTGATCGGTTACTCCCAAATGCCAGTTTCCAATCTACCCGGGCTTGAAGAATCTTCCCTGGACCGATTGACGGATGGGGTTATCGTCAACTATCGGGAATTTGGCAGCATAGCTGACGGAAGTTTTAATCTGGATTCCCGTTACAATAAAGGACGGACAGCAACACATGAAATCGGACACACTTTTGGCTTGCGTCATATCTGGGGCGACGGAAGCTGTGCGACAGATTATGTATCCGACACACCATTTCAACTCAACCAAACCACCGATTGCCCGGTACATCCCCAGTTGTCATGTGAAAGTCCAAATCCACACAAAATGTTTCAAAACTATCTGGATTATACATATGATGACTGCATGAACATATTTACTGCCGGGCAGGTAGCACGCATGATCATTGTATTGCAGAATAGTCCTCGCCGTGCCAGTCTCACCACCTCTCCCGGCGCGACTGTACCGGTTCAGGTTGCCAACGATCTTGGCATCAGGAGAATAATTACCCCTTCGGCTGCTGAATGTACGAATCCTGCTGTTCCCCAAATTGAAGTCAGAAACTACGGAACCAATACCATCACTTCTGCCCAGGTAGAAATCAGATTGAACGGAAGTCTTCAGGAATTAAAGTCTTTCTCTTCGCTCAATCTTAGCCCAGACCAACTGACGACCTTATCATTCAATTCTTTTGTTCCGTCTTCGGGCGTGGTGGTTTCGTTTCAGGTGACGCAAACTAACGGTGGAGCAGATGGCAAATCATCAAATGATGCAGCCTCTGTTCAAGTCACTGTACCTGGAAATATCACGTTGCCGTTCAATGAGCCATTCAATTCATTTCCGGCCGGATGGTCCATCAACAACCCCGATGGAGATAAGACATGGATCAATACGCTGGCCCCAGACAACAACTCATCAAATAAAGCAATGTCCATGAAGCTGGCTGACTATATCAACAATGCTGGTTCTATCGACTGGCTATTGACACCGTCATTTAACGTGGCCACACCCTTGTCCACCCAACTTCGTTTTGATGTAGCCTACTCACAGGTTCCGGGGCTGAGTGACGACAAGCTGAGGGTGTATGCCCTCCCGGCTTGTAACCCAGATTTGTCACAGGGAATTCTATTATATGATAAGTCCGGATCTGCACTCTCCACCGCTCCTTACATCAGTGGATTTGTTCCTACCTCATCTTCCCAATGGCGCAAATCTGAAGTGATCGCCTTAAACACCCTGATCGGAAGTTCAAAATGGCAACTCGCATTTATCTCCACGAACGGATATGGCAATAATCTATATGTAGATAATGTTCAGATCAATGATCAGGTTGTGAATGACGTTGCACTTACAAACATCGCCAGCCCGGGTCTGGTCCATTGTCAGACTTCACCTGCAATACAATTTAATGTCAAAAATTTCAGCACAAGTCCCGTCACCAGTTTCCAGGTACGCAGGATTGTCAATGGTGGTACTGCTGTTACTCAGACTTTCAGCAACATTTCACTCGCAGTTGGTGAAGAACGCACATTCACGCTCAATACCATTACTCTTCAGGATGGAAAGAACCAGATTAGTTTAACCGTTGATCTGCCCAATGGACTTCCTGACACGTCTCCTTCCAACAATATCCTCGCATTTAATTCTTATCTCGACAAGACAAAAGATGCTACACCCTTGCGTGAAAATTTTGATGATGGTCTTCAGGTTCCCTGGGTGATTGCCTCCCCGCTCAATTCGTCATCCTGGGAAAGCGTTCATACCCACAAGAACCAATCGATCGTATTTCAATCCTACATTAATACCAGCCTGGCTGATCAATCCTGGCTGGCGAGCCCGGTACTTGATCTCTCCCGTTACTCTCAACAGGGTCTATTTTTTGATCTGAGTTACGCCCTCAATGGCACAAAGGAAGATCGGCTGAAATTGATTGCTTCTACGGACTGCGGCCTTACCTACGGCATTACTTTATTTGACCGCTCAGGGACAGAATTCAGTTCGGGTTCATCCACTTCGGCCTGGGTCCCGGCAACCGATGGGGACTGGAAAAGGCAATACATTGAACTCGATACCCTTTCCGGAAAGTCAAACATCCGGCTGGCCCTTGTAGTCAGCAATGCCAATGGAAACAACATGTATGTGGACAACATCGAGATTTTTGCCGGCACGGATTCCAATCCACCAGTATCGGCCGTCCCTTATCAGTTATACTACTCAACCCATAACACCTCTTCTGATATTGCATTGACATTTAATTTGGCTGAAAAAAAGGATGTGCGGATGCAAATATTTTCCGTCATGGGACAACTGATTGTCGATAATATGCTTCCGGATACGCTCAATCAAACCTATTATTTTGATTTCAGTCAGCAGGCTTCGGGTATCTATCTTTTTCGCATGCAAATCGACAACCAGGTTCATACATCGAAAGCATACATCGGGCATTAACAGGAATTTCTATCTTTGATTGATTTAAAATCAATGGCAAAAATCAAGGTAGCAATTCTCTATGGCGGTCGCTCTGTTGAGCATGGGGTATCCATCAATTCCGCCAGAAACATTTTTGAATTTATCGACCGCAAACAGTTTACACCCATCCCGATCGGGATCACTGAAGCCGGTAAGTGGCATTTAACTACGTCTGTTAACAAAGAAATTTCCAGGGGCAAACCGATCTCGATGGCATTGAATCCGGGAAAGGCACGATTTACGGCCGGCACAAAACAATTTTCTTTTGACGCCGTGTTCCCGGTCCTTCACGGAACCGATGGTGAAGATGGAAGTATCCAGGGATTATTGAAGGCCATGGATTTACCCATGGTTGGTAGTGGCGTACTGGGCTCGTCCCTTTCCATGAACAAGATTGTAGCCAAGCGCTTACTCAAGGAGGCAGGTTTGCCTGTAACCGAATTCATACCTGTCAGCTTTTATGACAAAACCAAGCCTTCATTTGAAGAGGTTGAAAAAAAACTCGGCTTGCCTTTCATGGTGAAATCGGCCAGCCTGGGATCTTCTGTTGGCGTCAGTAAAGTGAATAGCAAAAAGGAATTTGCAAAAGCTGTCAAAGATTCTTTTCGATACGACGATGAGCTTCTCTTCGAGCGTTATATACGAGGGCGTGAAATTGAATGTGCTATACTGGGCAACACGCCTCCTCTCGCCTCACTGCCGGGAGAAATTATCATCAGCAAAGAGTATGAGTTTTATACTTTTGACGCCAAATATGTGGATGGGAACGCTGTTTCCATTGATGTTCCGGCCAAAATTCCAACCGATGCGGTTGAAAGAATACGAGATT
>DAOMZK010000319.1:0-3904 GCA_035438035.1 Cyclobacteriaceae bacterium
GACAGTGAGCCCGGTCAAGGCAGCGTGTTTTCATTTGAGTTGAACATCTAGCCTACAACAGTTGGAAATATTTCAAAACAACTTCTCAGGAATAAATTTTTCAAGATTATAGAACCTGTAACCCACCGTAACATTTACTTTAAGATCGGTAAGGGTAAAGTATGAAGGGTCAAGCAAAAAATACCGCATTTCGTAAGAGGAACGCAATGCCACATAGACCCTTGGTCCATTGTAACCCATATTGAAAGCGGCTGATCCCGACCACTCAGTGTTCATGGAGGTATGTTCGCCGCTGGTTCCCTTGTATGTATTCACAGCAAATCCAGTTCCGAAAAAGATCATCGGTGCAAGAAAAAATTTTCCGCCCTTCATCGCCCACGTATATCCAAAGCCCGGCATGATCAACATGCCCGGCGCATAGGTATATTTCAGATCGGTTTGTTCTCCAAATAATGAAGGCATGTTTCGCTGGGCAGGAACCAGTTGATTGCTACCAATTCCTACTCTCCTGTAAAAAGGCTCGGCCCGGATCAGGAACGAACCAGCTGAACGCCGCTGTAGTTCATAGTGCACAGCCGCGGCACGCAGTGAATACTTCATGAAATTGAAACAGTAGGTGTACTGAATGCCGAAGTAGTCCACATTAATGTCCGGATTTGACTTAAATTTCCCTTCCTGATCCTCTGCAATTATTCCGCTACTGGTGAGATAATAACCCCGGACCATAAATTTTCTGCTGGTGAAACTTCCGGCAAATTTGAATTGCGAAAGGTTTTGCAATCCGACATCCTGCAGGGTTGTCCTCGGCAATGAAAATCCAAAGTCCAAATCAATCCACTTATAAGTAAACCCAAATCCAACCAGGTCGACTACATTATTATACACAGCCGTATTGATTCGGGTGCCCTCCTTTTTCGTACCATATCCGAGGCTGGAGCCCTGGGTGCCATACACAACCCTGAAATCATTGATCCTGTCGAATTTCAATACAAATAAACTGTCGGCATCATCCGGTGCGTGAACGCCTGCTTCAATGACCGTACTGGTTTGTGCAGCAACGGTGAAAACGATGCCTAAATAAAAAGCCAGCCCGCAACCAATTTTCAATCCAGTCATTGTCAAAGGACACTACATTTTTCAATCGGCAATTACGGTAAACCAAGAATAAATGCACAATTAATTTAATTGAATCCCTACCTTGCAGGCCAATTTAAAAAATATGAAAATCACAAAACACGCAGTGGCCGCCATCCACTATACGCTGAAAGACAACAGTGGCAAAGTACTCGACAGCAGCATCGGACATGAGCCGCTTTATTATCTGCATGGTGAAGGCAATCTCATTCCAGGCATGGAAGAAGGACTCGAAGGTCAGGAAAAAGGAACAAAACTGGAATTAAAAGTAAAGCCTGAAAAAGGCTACGGCGCTCACAATGATAAATTGATTCAAAAGGTACCCCGCACTGCTTTTGGAACAGAAAAAGTGGAAAAGGGAATGCAATTCCATACCCACAACGGAGCCGTCGTAACCGTCACCAATGTCGGTCTCAACGAAGTTACCATTGATGGCAATCACGCACTGGCCGGCGTGGAATTGAATTTTTCAATTGAAGTTATGGATGTCCGAACTGCAACCACGGAAGAAATCGCACATGGACATGTGCATGGTCCGGGCGGACACCACCATTAATCAGTTGACAATTGCAGAAGTCGCCCTGTGTCTGTCTGTAGGCAGACAGGCTCGTCGAAGGGTACTTCGACAAACTCGATCTGACAAATTTGTCGAATACCGCAGTTCTCTATTCTAAAAAACTCCCTGAATCCTTTTCAGTGATACACCCAATGTTTTCTCAGCTATGGTGTTGAGTTCTTCCTCCTCTCCTTCCAGGTGGAGTGTAATCGAATGGTGAGAAATACTTTCACCGGATTTTATCTCCCTGGCGGGTGAGGAACTTTCCAATTCGTAAAAAGAAGAACCGTCGTTGTAGGCATTCACTGCATCGCCGGCATAAGGTTGTTTCTGAATTTCCCACTTCGAATTCACATACTCTCCGCTTGGATCAAGGTCGAACTTCACCAGTGTGAGCAGCTTCCTGCCGGGATCATAACTCCCGATGATGTTGCGCGCTACAGCAGGCGCAATGCCAACCTTGCCACGGAACTTGCCATCGCCTTTCATGATCAGGAAGCTGTCTGACTTCATGATGCGTTCGGAAGGAATAACACCGAAATAATTGTCCGCTACCCCACCTGCTTCACCTGGCTTGTGGTGAGGAAGGATAATCAAAGCATCGGGTGAAGGCGTAAACATACCCAGGATCCAGATTGAAAGCAGTCCATTTTTCTTTGTCCAGGCTTCCTGACCAGCGTTGATTATCGCGTTTTCACTTTTAAATGCGACTGATTTAAGATTTTTTGCAGAAAAATTGAATTCGCTTTCAATTTCTTCAAGTGACAATAGTCTGATGGTCCGTCGAATATCAACCTGGAAAGTGGTGCCTTTATAATTAGTCACGGTGGAAGATTTTTTAAAACTGGCCTGAAGACTATCGGACGAAATCAAATCGTATGGCGCTGAATCAATCAAAGCAGGTGTCTGCCAGTTTTCACCATTGAACTCATCGCCATTTTTAAAAAAAATGGAGTACTGACCACCTTCCGGTCCGAGCCAGAAGCGATCCTCTCCACCAAAAGGATTCATGTGGTCTTTCAACTTTTCTGATGCGATGAAATCATAGTTGATCCATCCATAGCTGTTGCCACGATCACCGTCGGCAGTGCTGGTCAATACCCTCGCCTGGTAATCCCCCACCACGAGCACCTTTGCATCTCCTTTAGATGAGCCGAGCACCAAAACATCTTTGTGCTCCTTCATGAAAGCCACATCATAGGCAAAGGATCCGGGCTCCGCATTTTCTGCTAATGAAGTTGCTGCCTTTCGTTCACTACAGGCTGCGAAAAGGAAAAAAAGCAGGTATGCCTGCTTGCTGAATAATTGAAGTTTCATTCTTCAGATGACTAATTGATTTCCAATTGTTCTTTGGGCGGAAGTTTGGGGAATGGCGCATGCGGTTCCTCCTGGTACCAAAAGGCCACCGAAGAAATATCCGATTGCTGCGGCAGGTAGGTTCCGCCATTTCGCCATCCCAGATCCTGGATGGTGATACGCAAATCCTGTTCAAAGCGGATCGGGTCCACCACATGCCAACGATACATGCCAAATCTTTGCATGACTTTATAATGACTGTCGCCGCGAATCACCTGGTGCAGTCCGCTGTAGGGTGTTGAAAATTCCGTGTAGTCGACAACATCCACTCCTGCTGCATTTTTCTTTTTCGTATCAAAATCGTAGGAACCACAGAAATAATCTTCAGTGCCGGTACCGTTGATGGTAGGAAAGTCAGTATCGCCATCCATGTAGAATTTTATTTCTCCTTCACCCCACCAACCATTGTTGTGAACACCCCAGGCCATGTACGTCCCCACATAATGACCTTTGCCTTTGATCTTGTCAACAATCGTGTAAACATCCTTGTACTTGACAGGATTCGTCCGGCGGAATTGTGCATGGAAATACGCGGCATCGTCCGGAACTTCTGTGAGTGTATAATCAACCTGGTAGAATATGGTCACCTTCTCGGTATGAATATTTTCAATGGTGATTCTGCATTTTTTCTTAAACGGCATCGTCCAGTAGCTATTGAAGGCACTGCCCGGATTGACACAAACCGCCAGCGAACTCATGTGCGCATACTCACCCCAGCCCATCCCAAAAAAATCTCCGAGGGGAACCTCCACCGACGGCGTGGTCTCATCATCCCAATACATCCGCAGAATTGAAAATCTCCAGGTCCCTGTTGGCGTCAGCCAACTGTGTTGAATCTCTCCCCTACCGTTTATCTCG
>DAOMZK010000320.1:0-3904 GCA_035438035.1 Cyclobacteriaceae bacterium
ATCCGGGTAAAAGGAGATTTGGTGTCATAGTATCGGGGTTCAGCATTATCAAAGTAAGGCTGATAAGCCTGGAAACCGGCCGTTGCACCGATCATCGAAGGCACCATAGGATAAATGGAATTCACTGCGGTTCCCATTACACCTAGATCTTTGTACAGGTTATTGGATTCCTGAACGAATGTCCAGCGATGATAGTCGTTCACAGCAGTATCCAGTGGCCTGTAATTTGGCCTGTTCATAAAAAGGTCCCTTTCAGTCGTCCAGCGGCTGGTACTGGGTCCGTAAACGTTTTTTGTGCTGTCGTCGAGAATGGTTGATCCGGCTCGTGAAGCCGGTGGTTGTCCGCGCTGCCCAAAAGCAGAAAAACAAGCCAAAAAGGCCAAAATCCCTAAAATTTTGGGGTGAACCACGTGTAAAGATAAGGGACTCATTTAACCTCGGGATGCATTGGCGACCACATTGTGCACCAATTCATCAAATTTCATTCCATCTTGAAGGAATACCTGCCGAATAGGAATATAAAACCAGGGTAGACGATCCAGAAAATCACTCAAGTCAGGCCGAATAAGCTTCACCATATCCTTTTCAGTGGTGACAATCGAATAGGGTCCAGTAAGGGTTTGACAATAGGCTTCGATCCTCCTGAGATCATCTGTTGTATACCGATGGTGATCAGGAAAATTAAAATGCCTGAGTACTGATCTATTGATCTTACAGAAATCAAGAATAGACTTTTCCTTTGCAATACCGCTGACGAGTACGATTGAATCCAAAAGCTCCTGTTGATTTCCGAGGGCTATCGGAGGCTGATATTGAATTCCTGAAAAGAAAACTGGCTTGTTACCCGCATACTTTTGAATTTCCCTGGTCGTTATTTTCTTTTCTTCATCTGAAATTCTCTCGGGACACTTTGTTACCACGATTATATCAGCACGACGGGCTCCTCTGCTCGATTCACGAAGACGCCCGGCAGGCAAGACGAAGTCGCGGTAAAATGGATTGAAGTATTCTGTAAGAAGAATATTCAGATGAGCTTTTACGGATCGGTGTTGAAAGGCGTCATCAAGTAAAATCACTTCTGTCTCCGGAAATTCCTGAAGAATATGCGGAATAGCCAGTACCCGATCCTCCCCTACTATTACTTTTATTTCGCGACCGAATTTTCTTAAAATCTGAAAAGGTTCATCCCCGATAGTCTGGGCTGTATCCATCTCACCCGCAGCTTTATATCCGATTGTACTGCGTTTAAAACCTCTGCTTAAGGTTGCTACTCGACGATTATTCTTTAACAGCATGATCAGGTATTCTATCATGGGCGTTTTCCCCGAGCCCCCAACGTTGAGATTGCCGACTGCTATGATGGGGGTATCAAATTGAAAAGAGGATTTATGACCAATGTCGTAGAGGTAATTACGAATGCGCGTGGCCAAATCGTAAAGCAGGGCGAAGGGAAATAAGAGGAGTCGTATAATAGTCATTAGTCACCGTCCGATTTCCATAATTTTAAACAAATTACCCGCATCTGCCCGTTTTATAAAACTTGATTCATTTCAATCACACAACAAACCTAATTATTCATAAATTGACCACTTTGCAAAGATCATGCAAACACCAAAGATAAAGGATGTTACAGCTTATTTAGAATCAATAGCCCCGCGATTCTACCAGGAGTCCTATGACAACAGCGGCTTGCTCACCGGGGATGAGAACCGTGAAGTAAAGGGTATTCTGGTAACCCTGGATTGCACAGAAGCTGTCGTAGAGGAAGCCATCTCCCTGCAGTGTAACCTGATCATTGCTCATCATCCCATTATTTTCAGAGGATTGAAAAAACTTACCGGAAGCAATTATGTGGAGCGGACGGTTATCAAGTCCGTTAAGCATGATGTTGCCATCTATACTGCCCATACCAACCTTGACAATGTGATGGAAGGCGTAAACCGCAAGATTGCTGAGAAAATTGAACTGAAAAACACCAGAATTCTCTTGCCGAAAAAAGAAACACTTTCCAAACTGGTTTCCTTTATACCGGACAACCATCTCGAAGCCGTGGTAAATGCACTCTATGAAGCAGGTGCCGGGCAGGTGGGTAAATACAAAAATTGCAGTTTTCAAATTCAGGGAACCGGAACTTTCCAGCCAGCGACTGATGCTACTCCCTTTATTGGCTCACCGGGCAAGTACGAAGAAGTACAAGAGACACGTGTTGAGGTTATTTTCCCTTCTTACCGAGAAGGTATTTTACTCAATGCATTACGCAAAAATCATCCTTATGAAGAGGTCGCCTACTACGTTACCCGCGTCACCAATGAGAACCAGGAAATTGGCTCCGGCCTCATCGGTGAATTGGAGCATGCTGAGGAACCAATTGCCTTCCTTGAGCGTTTAAAAATACAGATGAACACTCCGGTTATTCGTTACACACACCCCATTCAAAAACAAATCAAAAATGTGGCCGTGTGCGGAGGGGCAGGAAGTTTCCTGATTGCCGAGGCCATTAATAAAGGCGCGGATGTACTCATCTCAGCCGACTTCAAGTACCACGAATTCTTTGATGCTGAGGGCAAAATTGTAATTGCCGACGTAGGCCATTACGAAAGCGAGCAGTTTACGAAAGACCTCTTTTTCGAGGTTTTGAGCAAAAGATTCCCTACTTTTGCGATCAATTTTTCAAAAACAGTCACCAATCCAATAAGTTACCTGTAAATAATGGAAAATCAGACAATTACGCAGAAACTAGAAGCCCTTGTTAAGCTACAGTCCATTGACACTAAACTTGATCAGCTCCGCAAACTCAGAGGCGACTTGCCCGACGAGGTTCAGGACCTGGAAGATGAAATAGAAGGGTATAAGACCCGGATGACCAGATTCGAAGCCGACCAGAAAGAAATCGAGGATGGAATAAAGAAAAACAAGGAAAACATCAAGGAATCTGAGAAACTGGTAAAGAAGTACAACGAACAGCAAAAGAACGTTAAGAACAACCGCGAGTTCGACGCTATCACCAAGGAAATTGAACTTCAGGAGTTGGAAGTGCAGATATGCGAAAAGCGTATCAAGGAAGCCAAGGAAAAAATCGAAGAAAAGAAAGCCGAAATTGCCAAGCTTGAAGCGTTGATGAAAGAACGCTCCGAGGATCTGGACAACAAGAAAAAGGAACTGGAGGAAATTTCCAGCGAAAGCCAGGAAGAGGAAAAGAAACTGCTCGGTGAACGTGAAAAAGCAGCCAAGAAAATTGAAGACAAGTTCCTGAAATATTATGAGCGCCTTCGTATCAACCTATCCAACGGTCTTGCCGTTGTACGGGTAGTCCGCGGTGCTGCTGAGGGATGTAACATTATTATTCCTCCTCAGAAAATTGCAGAGATTCGCGAGAAAAAGAAAATTGTCATTGATGAACATTCAGGCCGCATTCTTGCTGATGTGGATATGGAGTCCATGGAGGAAGAAGTGAAGCCCAAAAAAGCAGCCCCGGCCAGACGAACAAAAAAAGTTGGCTAATTGTAGGGTGAAATATTCATTGAAAAAGGCAGTCGTTTCCGTCTGCTTTTTTTTATTTATGTCCACACCGAGTGGAGCCGTTGATAACGTCTGGCAATTTGATCCCGCGCTCGATCACATCTATAAATTGGTCCTGGAATTACAAACCGAAAAGGCCTACGCAGAATTGGCCCAATTGAAAAGTTCCAATGAATACCACAGAATCTATGTGCAGAGTTTCCTGGAGACCGTTGACATCCTGATCACAGAAGATGAAGGCAGGTTTGAAAAGGTAAATGAGATTTTCAAGCAACGTCTGGAAAAGATTTCACAACTCCCCGACTCACCCGAGAAACTCTTTCTCAAAGCAGAACTTAGCCTGCAGCGTGGTTTCAACCTGTTGAATCTCAGCCAGGAACTGAGT
>DAOMZK010000321.1:0-3892 GCA_035438035.1 Cyclobacteriaceae bacterium
GTAGCCGTCTTTCAAATACGTGGCATCTTTCTGCTCAACATAAACGTAAATCCTCACTTTGTCGAGCTGTGAGATCACCACTACAGGCAAGGCGCCGGAAGAAGCATTGGTGGCATTCTGCAGCAAAGCGCCCGGATCGGCATAACGCGCAGTAACCGTACCATCGAAGGGAGCCCGCAATGTTCTATATTCTCTCTGTTCGGTGATGGATTTTAGGCGGGCTTGTGCCACCCTGACGGCGGTCTCTGATTGGTCTTTTTCCTGTTGGGAAATAAATTTCTTTTCAAGAAGGGATTGATCCCGCTGTAATATTTTCTTTTTGTTTTCCAGGTCGGCCTGGGCGGAAACATAGTCCTGGTCGATTTCCGGTGCGATGATGGTGGCGATAACCTGCCCTTGTTTCACTTTATCACCCTTATCAACCAGAATTTTTTCCATATAACCGCTGGTCTTCGCGTAAAGCGTGACCGACTGAAAAGGGCGAACCTCGCCGATGAGACTGAAAGTCCTGCCTCCTTTAGACAGGATGGCCCTGGTAACTTTTACGGTTGGCCCCGCCAGCAATTTATTTTCCCGCACTACGCGTTCGGCAGCAATGCTGTCACGCCGGTTGAGAAAAATCATCACCACGGCGACACTGGCCAGCAACAGCAGGATGATGCCTCCCGTATAGATTTTTCTCGATGATTGTCCTTTTGGGGATTGTTCCATACTTGAGATTACTTTTCGATAAGTTGATAGGGTTCTTTACTTTCCGATTCAAACCGCGTGTCCAGTTCGTGCAATGCCGGCGCTTTTTTGCGAAGGAGAGAATATACAACCGGAACAATGAACAGTGTCACCAGCGTAGCGACGACGAGTCCGCCGATAACTGCGCGGCCAAGCGGTGCATTTTGTTCTCCACCTGTGCCCGAGCCGATAGCCATCGGGATCATTCCTAAAATCATGGCGATCGCAGTCATGAGTACGGGACGCAAACGGGTTTTCCCAGCCTCCAAAGCGGCTTCAAGGGCGTTGAGACCTTTTTCCAAACGCACTTCGTTGGCGAAGCTTACCAGCAGGATTGAATTGGATACGGCAATACCAATGGCCACTATCGATCCCATCAGTGATACCACATTGATGGTTGTCCCCGTAAGCACGAGCATCCAGAGTATGCCGACGAATGCGCCGGGTACGGCCACCATGATGATAAAGGGATCTAGCCAGGATTGAAACAGCACCACCATAAGGAGGTAAACAAGTGCAACAGCCAGCACCATACCCAGTCCCAATGTGGTAAATGAATTGTTCATCTCCTGACTTTGTCCACGCAAAGTGATTTTCATCCCCGGAGGCAGATTTTCAAGCGCATCAATACGCTTCTGAATCTCGGAAGCTACGGATCCCAGGTCCCTGTTTTCTACGTTGGCGTTGATGTCAATCACACGGGCAACCGTATAGTGACTGATGATGTTGAACCTGTTTTCAGTGGAGAGATTGGAAATATTTCCCAGTGATTGTGTTTGAGAGACGGGCAGATCGGTGATCGAACGGGAGGTATTGCGTTGGATGGCTGCATTGGCAGGACTCAATGGTGATGCGAGCAGACTCTGCACGGAATTGATTTTGGCCATCGGCACCTTTACCACCACGGGGTAATTCACACTGTTGACGGGATTTATAAAAAATGATGGCGACACCAATGCGCTTGATGAAAGGGAGATTAGCATGTCGTTGGCTACGTCGCGTTGGGTGAGGCCGAGTTCAGCTGCCCGCACACGATCCACGTTGAGTTTCAGTGTGGGGTAGTCGAGTATCTGCTTGATGTTCACATCTTCCGTTCCCGGGATTTTTTTAATCTCATCCCGGAGTTTCCGGGCAAACTGATAGGCGACTGGATAGTTTGCAAATTGGATCTGTATATTGATGGGTGACGACAATCCGAAATTCAAAACCTGGTTGACAATATCTGCCGATTGAAAGTAGACTGTGCAACCCGGAAAATTGGTGGCGAAATCTTCACGGATGGCTTTCATATACTGCCGGGTTGGATGATGTTCGGGCGTGAGTGAAATCAGAATGTCTGCATCCATACCACTCGAATTGTCTGTACTGACAAAAGCTGTATTCACGTAAGATGGCGGGCCAATCATGTCATTGATACCCTGAAGTTCTTCTTTCGGGATGAGTTTCATGATCCGCTCCTCGGCCTGATCAACCAGTTTTTCTGTTTCTTCCAGCCGTGTTCCCGATGGAGCACGGAAATGGAGTTTCATCAGACCCGTATCGGTACTGGGAAAGAAATCGGTGCCGACAACCCTGATCAATGCAGTAGAAACCAGCAGGATAAGAATGGCAACAGTCAAAGTAAACTTGCGATTATGCAATAATGAATCCAGCAATCGGCCATACCGTTCTCTGAATTTATCGAAGCGACTGTCGCGCCAGGCGTTGAAACGCTGTGAGAACTTCATCTTTGTTTCCCCTGGTCTCAGCTGATCGTGATGAATATGTTCGTTCTCCATCAGCATCCGCGAAAGCGTCGGGACCAAAGTCCTGGATAACACATAGGAAGACAGCATCGCAATAACCACCGCCAGCGCCATCGGTGTAAAAAGAAAACGCGACGGGCCCGTCAATAGCACAACCGGAAAGAATACAATACAAATTGCCAAAGTGGCCATCAGGGCCGGAATCGAAATTTCTCTCGCGCCATCCAGAATCGCGATGGTAAGGGGTTTACCCAGTAATCTGTTGCGGTGGATATTCTCTACGGTAACAGTGGCATCATCCACGAGCATCCCAATCGCCAGTGCAAGACCTCCCAGCGTCATGATATTCAATGAATTGCCACTGAGGTTAAGAAAAATAACGGCTACGAGGATGGCGAGCGGGATGGAAGTACAGACAATGATGACACTGCGCCAACTGCCCAGGAAAAATAAAATCATCAACGAAACGAGAATGGCCGCTGCCACACCTTCTTCGAGAACACTTTTTATCGCTCCCTGAACAAAGAATGATTGATCAAAGTCTATCTTCATATCCAAACCGTCTGGTGCTACTTCTTTAATGGACGGAAGTATTTCCCTTGCGGCCTCCACAACTGCCAATGTGGATGCATTGGATTTTTTAAGTATGGTGATGTAGGTTGCCCGGTTGCGATTTACCCTTACAATTTGTGTCTGATCGGCGAAGCTGTCAGAGACTTTTGCCACGTCCCCCAGTTTCACCGGAATTCCATTGATGATTTTTACCGGGATGTCATTGAATTGTTCAACTGTCTCCGGACTGGAATTCAATGCCACATTGTATTCAGTAGTTCCCATCCTGGCGATACCGGCAGGGATGATCACATTGGATGATTGAATGGCCGCGAGCACATCGGAAGGCGATAATCCTTTTGCAGCCAATGCCGTAGGATCAACATCCACCATGATCTGTCGGGTCTTTCCACCGAAAGGCCAGGGTGTTGATAATCCCGGAATGGTAAAAAGGCGAAGGCGCATGAAGTTGAGTGCGTAATCATACATCCGGTCTTCGGTCAGCGTTTTGCTGTTCAGTGTAAGCTGGGCTACGGGAAGATTAGAGGCATTAAACTGAAGAATACCCGGAGGTTGCATTCCGGGTGGCATGTTCCTGACCGATGTATTGGACACGGCTGACATCTGCGCGATGGCAGCAGCAATTTCCGTCCCTGGTTGAAAATATACCTTCAGGTAAGCAATACCCGGAAGGGACTGTGACTCAATCCGCTCCACTCCATTCACTGTAGTGGAAATACCGCGCTCACTGACAAATGTGACGCGCTTTTCCATTTCGTCGGCTGAAAGTCCGGGATAAGACCATACGACCGCCACGACCGGAATATCAATCACCGGAAAAATATCAATTAGCATAAAGCGTATCG
>DAOMZK010000322.1:0-3878 GCA_035438035.1 Cyclobacteriaceae bacterium
ATTTTCATCAAGAACATCAATATTCCAGCCCATCTCTTTATGAGTGTTATTGTCGCCCTTTTCATGGGCTTAACGGTCAGTGCTGAAGAAATCATACGAGATCAGAAAATTCTGAAACGGGAAGCTTTTCTCCACCTTCACCGAAGTAGTTACCTCATTTCAAAAATGGGAATACTGTTTACTATTTCCGCTATCCAGACACTCTTGTTTGTGGTAGTGGGGAGCGCCATCCTTGAAATTAAAGGGATGATCCTCGTCCACTGGGGAATCCTGTTTACCGTTTCATGCTTTGCCAACATGCTCGGCCTCAACATTTCATCAGCCTTCAATTCTGCTGTGACCATTTATATTCTGATCCCCATCCTGCTCATCCCTCAATTAATTCTGAGCGGTGTGGTCGTAAAGTTTGACAAATTGAACCCTACAATAGGCGATCCTGAGACTGTGCCTTTCGTCGGTGATTTAATGGCGTCGCGGTGGGCATTCGAAGCCTCCATGGTTGCTCAGTTCAAGAATAATCCATACGAAAAAGAGTTTTATGAGCATGAGAAAGTAATTGCTGATGCCGATTACAAAAGGATTTATTACATACCCACCCTGGAGACCAAACTGGATTATATCAATTTGAATTACCAGAATCCCGGTGTTGATCCCAAAGAAATATCTTCTCGCCTTTCTCTGGTGCAAAGGGAAATTGAAAATGAACTGAGGGATATTGGCAAGCAGCATTTTCTCGAAGTGGCTCTTCTTCAGCCTGCCACCTACGATTCATCCGTATTCAGAAAGACAAAGGAGTTCTTAAGCATCCTCAAACAGTACTATACCAACCGCTCAACTTCCGCCAACAAGGCCAGAGAGGAAAAAGTAGATGAAATTGCAGCCCGGTTGGGCGGGAGAAAAGAATTTGAAAATTATAGGAATGCCTACCAGAATGAAGCCATTGCTGCCATGGTCAAAAATCAAGACGAAGCTGTGAGAATAATTGAATCCAAAGGAAGGCTGATTCAAAAGATTTATCCGATTTACAAAGATCCTGAACGCGATCATTTGATAGACTTCGATGCCCAGTTTTATCTCCCCTCCAAGCATTTCCTGCGCGCAACGATTGATACTTTATATTTTAATCTGAGTGTAATCTGGAGTATGTCGGTGCTGTTGTACATTATGCTCTATTTCGACGTTTTCAGAAAAATAATTGGTGGATTAGAAAACTTCTCCCTCCGGAAATAACGGACATGTTTTTCTTTTTTTCGAAGACATTGAGTTACCTCATCAGGCCCCTGGTGATCATCTGCGCCTGCCTGGTGCTGTCGTGGTTTTTAAAAAACCCACACTGGAAGAAACGGCTATTCATCTTCGCCACTTCTCTCCTGCTGTTCCTCTCCAATGATTTTATCGCCAATGAATTCATGATGATGTGGGAAGTCAGGGCGACTCCCTTTAGTGAAATCAGCCGGCAATATGAATATGGAATCGTGCTTTCCGGCGCATCCCGGTCGGAAGTCGGACCTACCGACAGGGTTTATATCAGTTCAGCAGCGGACCGTATTAATCATACCCTGCAGCTTTACAAATCAGGTTATATAAAAAAGATACTGGTTTCCGGAGGGAGCGGCAGACTGATCGACATTGGTGAACGCGAAGCCGAGCAGCTTGCTTCTCTTTTTGTCATGATGGGTGTACCCCCCGGGGACATCATGATTGAAAATGATTCTAGAAATACCCATGAATCTGCCGAAGTAGTAGCAAAAATGCTGGCAGGGAAAACAACGTCTGCACAATGTCTGCTCATTACCTCAGCCAACCATATGCCTCGGGCGGCAGCCTGTTTTGCTAAAGCTGGATGGCCCATGGATACTTTTAGTACTGATTTCTTCAGCCATTATCGGAAATTCACATTCGATGTCTTATTCATTCCCAAAATTGAAGCATTCACCACATGGAATATCCTGATCAGGGAATGGGTAGGTTATGTTTCGTATTGGCTGGCCGGTTACGTCTGATCCTACTATTCCTTGCGAAGTATCTGGAGTGGAGGTGTGGAAATAACTTCGCGGGAATTGAACCATCCTATCAGAACCGTCATCACCATCACTGCCCCTCCTACCATCAACAAATCTCCCCAGGCTACACCGAGTTGAACCTCAAAAAAGAAACGGCATAAAGCCCAGCCACCGGCCAACGATAATATCATCCCGGTAAACGCTGAAAACAGACCCAGGTATGCATATTCAATTAAAGTAATCTGTGTGATCTGGCGAGTTCGTGCTCCGATGGTACGCAGTAAAACATTTTCCTTTATTCGCACATACTTGCTGTTGACTACAGCCCCTGCCAGCACCACCAACCCGGTAATGATGCTGAACAAAGCAAGAAAACGAATGACGACACTGATCTTCCGAAAGATGTCCTCCACGGTACTCAAGACCAAGCGCAGATCAATCAGCGAAACATTGGGGAACTCCTGCACAAGTTCCTGCTGAAACCGGTTGGCTTGTTTCAAGCCAGCGACATGGGTAGCCGCTACCCAAATCTGAGGCGCATTTTCAATCACACCTTTAGGGAATACAAATATAAAATTCGGCGGATCTTTAGGCCACTCCACCTTTCGTATGCCACTAATCCTGGCTTTCAATGGCACTCCCTGGATATCAAATACCAAAGAGTCCCCGATATTGATGCGCAAAGTCTCCTGCATGCCTTCAGAAATTGTAACATTAACCGAATCTTTCTGACCGTGTTTGAAAGAATGTACCTCACCCTTGATCAACTCCTCTGAGCGATGAAGACTGTCGCGATAGGTAACCCGATATTCCCGCATAAGGGCCCATTCCGGAATTCTGTTGACCGTATCTTTTTGAAGGACTTCCGCCTTTTTTCCTTTTAGCTCACTGATTCTGCAAGTGACAATGGGCACCAATTGATTAACCTTCAACGTATTATCGCCCAGCAATTTTACTACGCCCTCCTTTTGGGAGGATTGAATGTCAAATAATATCGTATTGGATTGATTGGCGTTGCCAGTGAATTCTACCTGGCCCAATAAACTATTCTGAATGATATTTAAAGTCGCAATAATGAATCCGCCCAACCCGATGGTTACCATCAGCACACGGGTCTGGTTATTGGGCCTGAATAAATTAGAAAGTGCATGTCGGAAAACGAATCGGGCATTGCCGGGGAAGAATTTCCTTACGAGGAAAAGGAGGCCCATGGCCACCAGGGTGAGAAATCCCAGCGCAGCTCCCAATCCTGCAGCGAAAGCCAGACCGCTTTTCCAACTATTGGTTTGATAAGTGGCTGCCACTATGGGAAAAAGCACAATTAAAGTAATGGCCGTCCAGCGCATTCTTGAAAACCTCCTCGGAGGAGCGTAATCTGCCCGCAACACGGTCAAGGGCGGAACAAACCTCACCGCGACAAGGGGAAGAATGGTAAATAAAACAGACACCACTGTACCTAATGCTATACCCTCCGATACCGCTGCCCATGAAATAGAGAAAGGAATATCGAGTGGCATGAAATTTCTGAAGATAGCAGGAATGAATTTCTGGATGCCGGCACCCAGTGCAGCACCGATAAGACTTCCCAATACGCCCAGAAAAAATACCTGGATGAAATAAATATTAAAAGCCTGCCACCCCGAAGAACCAATACAGCGCAATACCGCAACCTCATCTCGCTTTTCCCTGGCGTAGATGTGAACCGAACTGGCCACGCCTATGCATCCCAGAATCAAAGCAATAAATGCCAACAACGAAAAAAATTGATACACTGATCTGAAGCTTCGACCCAGTCCTTCCTTACGTCGTTCTACCGTCTCAAATGAGTAACCATATTTCTTAGTTATCGGCCGAACCAGCTCCATCGTCCTGACT
>DAOMZK010000323.1:0-3863 GCA_035438035.1 Cyclobacteriaceae bacterium
TCCTTTCTGGGGCGGGGTGCGCACAGTGAGCAAGCGCGATGCGATGCTCATCAAAGTTTCCACGGATACCGGGCTTTCTGGCTACGCACCGGGACCGGCATTTTCAAGAGCAGAAACCGAAATTGACACCGTGATCAAGTCCTTTCTCGTTGGAAAGAATCCACTCGACTGGAAGTCATTCAAATTTGAAGGATCTCAGGAGATTGTAAAAACGTACTATGCCGTGGAAGTGGCCATCCTTGACCTCGTGGGAAAATATGAGGGATGTGGTATTTCTGAACTGATGGGAGGGCGCGTTCGAAACAAAATAAAATTGTATGGAAGCGCAGGCATGTACATGTCGCCTGAAAAATATGCAGAGGAGGCTCACGCCATGCAGCAGATGGGATTTCCAGCATACAAGATGCGGCCGGCGCTTGGACCAGTTGAGGATTTGCGCACGTTGGAATTGATGCGTAAAGCCACAGGGCCTTCGATGGGTTTGATGGTGGATGCACACACATGGTGGAGGATGGGTGATAAAACTTATTCTCCCGAGACCATCGCGAAACTGGCTTCGTCCATGAGTCAGTACAAACCGTACTGGCTGGAAGAGCCGCTTCCGCCCGAGGACCACAAGGCTTATGCGCAGCTCAGGGCAAAAAAATTTGTGACCGTTGCCACTGGTGAACATGAGCAGGAATATGAAGGCTTCGAAGATCTCGCCAGATTACAGGCCACAGATTTTTTGCAGATGGATGTCTGTTGCCAGGGTGGGTTCGATATGGGATTGAAAGTATTTGATCTTGCGGCAAGGCATAAAATGAAATTCGCTTTTCACAGTTGGGGAACGATGCTCGAAGTACTGGCAGCGGCGCAACTTGGTGTATGTCGTGGAGAGGATGTAGTGGAATGGCTCGAATGTCCGGTTTATGCTGCACCTGGCCGGCCCGGTATGTATCCTTTCCCTTTGTCGGATGAAATATTGAAAGACAGACTCGACATTGAAAGCGGATATCTGAAATTACCTGACGGACATGGTCTGGGGATGGAAGTAAATGAAAGTGTGATTGAGAAATATCCCTTTATTGACGGGCCCTGGTCGTTCTTTCACCAGGATTCACCAAAGAAAACCATTGCCGTGACGGGTGATCATAGTGTGAAATGGGTGCAGCATTGATGAGTTCTAAGTAAATTGGGAAATGAAAAATCTTAAAACCAGAATCACGTCAGGCGAAGTAGTATATGGATGTTGGGTCAATATGGGCTCACTGGTGTCGGCTGAGATTGTTGGCAAAGCCGGCTTCGACTGGGTGCTAATTGATCTTGAACATGGCGCCGTCAACGATAACATCATGTATCAACAGCTCCAGGTATTGTCCGGGTCACCGGTAACATCGCTGGTGAGGATTGATGAAATCACAAGACCCAAAGTGCAACGCATCATGGATGCCGGTGCTGCAGGGATTATGTTTCCGCATGTGCTCAGCGCAAAGGAGGCGGCTGAAGCAGTAGAGATGTTGTACTACCCTCCGGTGGGAAGCCGGGGCATGGCCAAGATGGTGCGGGCTACCGGCTTTGGAGTCAACGCAGACAACTACATGGCTCAATTGGGTGAGCATGTATTGGGGATTGTTCAGATAGAAACAGAGGAAGCGCTGAAAGACATTGATAAAATTGCTGCAGCCCCCAATGTAGATGTACTTTTTGTGGGACCTTCAGACCTGTCGCTTGCCATGGGAATATTTGGTCAGCTTGATCATCCCCGCTACCAGCAGGCCATACAAGAGGTGGCCGCTGCGGCGAAGAAGCATGGCAAGGCAACCGGAGTATTGTTACTTGATATCAAAGAGCACGAGATGTATTATACACTAGGCTACCGGTTTCTCGCCTGTGGCGCCGACAGTTCATTCGTGGTCAAGGGTGCAGGAGAGATGGTGAAGCAACTGAAGAATTTTCCCAAAACATAATTTTTACAAATAATTTATTGTCATGGAAAAAATTGGATTCATCGGATTGGGAATCATGGGCAAACCCATGGCACAACATTTAATAAAGGCAGGGCATCCCGTCACTATTCTCGGCTCAAGTGCCTCTGCAAATGAATTGAAGTCGGGAGGGGCAAGAGTGGTGAATGAAATTAGTGCGCTTGTCCAACAATCGGATGTAGTGATTACCATGCTTCCGGATTCTGCAGAAGTAGAAGCGGCCATTTTTGGGAATGACGGGATATTATCTTCAGGAAAAAGGGGACTGTTGTTCATTGATATGTCTACCATTGCTCCGTCGACTACCACTAAAATATTCAAGGCATTCCAGGAAAAGGGCATTGATGCGCTGGACGCTCCCGTTTCCGGTGGACAAGCCGGCGCACAGGCAGCGACTTTATCAATCATGATCGGCGGAACGGAGACTGCAGTACAACGGGCGATGCCTATTTTTAATTTGTTGGGAAAAAATATTGTTCACATTGGCGAAACCGGTGCCGGTCAGATCGCCAAAGCATGCAACCAGGTAATTGTAGGCATGACGATTCAGGCTGTGGCGGAAGCTCTCACGCTGGCAAAAAAGGCCAATGTGGATGTGGCGAAAGTCAGGGCGGCGCTGCTGGGGGGTTTTGCACAAAGCAAAATCCTTGATCTTCATGGCCAGCGCATAATCGACAAGAACTTCAAGCCGGGATTCAGAATAAAATTGCATCGCAAGGATATGAACATTGCATTGCAGACCGCCAAACAACTTTCTGTACCGCTGCCCGGTTCAGCCATCGTGGCATCACAAATGGATGCGTTGATTGCCATGGGTGACGGTGAACTGGATCACAGTTCGCTCGCTTTGTTGTTGCAAAAAATGTCCGGATTGGAATAGTTCTGGGTTCGCGTAAAGGCGCAAGGAACCCGAAGAAATTTGATCTGCTTGCCGTGCTTTGCGCTCCTGCCTACCTACAGGCAGGTTTGCGCGAATTTTTTTTCTGCCTTTCGAATGTGAGGGCAAACCATAAGCCACACATCCTTTTTCCGGTTGCTATCTTACCATTAATCCGTATATTATTTCCTCATTAACCTAAACCCAACATGACAGACTCAAGACGATCTTTCTTAAAGAAAGCAAGCTGGGGTGCAGCAGGAGCGGGCTTGCTCGCCAATTTCGGTACAGGATTTCAGAATGCGGTGAATGCGCAACCGCTCATGTCAAGTCCCAGCGATCTCAAAATCACCAAAGTGACATCAGCGAATTGCACCCCGGATCAGCGGAAATTGTTTGTAAAAATTGAGACGAATCAGGGCATTACCGGATATGGAGAAGCTGTTGATGCGGTGGGAGGAACATACTACCTGGTGAAGCAAATGGCTGAAAAGCTTATCGGCAAAAATCCGATCAATGTTAACCGGTTATTTGATGACTTGCGTAGGGTAAATTCTATGGCACCTTTTGTCGGCACGCAGTCTGGAGTATTTATTTCTGTTTTATCCGCCATTGATATTGCCTTGTGGGATGTGGCAGGAAAAGCACTTGGGGTGCCGGTATACCAGCTTTTGGGTGGTAAGTTCAGAGACGCTGTTCACTTGTACACTCACCCTGTCGATAACGACGGACCACCGGAGAGAATAGCGGCCTCTTGCCTGGCTGCAAAAACTGCGGGGTATGACGCTGTAAAATTCTGGGTGGACTTCTCCGCTTTTAATAGTGATCCCGACAAACAGGATACGTATAACCGCACCTATAATAATAGAGAGATCGCGCGGATTGTCAACACCGTTGCCGCAACGCGCAGTGCGGTAGGTCCTGACATGGCTGTGATGATTGATATGCACACACGATTCGACCTGCCCACAGCGCTTCGCATCGTGAAGGCGCTCGAACAGTACAACCTCACCTGGATT
>DAOMZK010000324.1:0-3857 GCA_035438035.1 Cyclobacteriaceae bacterium
ATTCATCGTTTCCCCTTCTGAAATGAAAAACTGGTTCTTCAATCAAGCACTCGCGAGGGCGGGAAAACTGGCCGGACACCCGGGCAGAATCATCAAACTGCTGGTGCAGTTAAGTGTGAAACTGTACCACACGGATTTCCGGAATCTCAAAGCAGATCAATTGGTTTCAAAAATAAGTGTTCTGGGGCGCATGGCCGGAGCCTATGCGCGACGCGAATATACAGTCATACCCTGGCAGACGATGATAACGCTTCTGGCGGCATTGCTTTATTTCATCAATCCCATCGATCTGATTCCTGACGTAGTTCCAGCCCTGGGACTCACCGATGATTTTACAGTACTTATTTGGGTCTATGGAACGGCTGAAAAAGAAATTGAAAAATTTCTTTTATGGGAAACAACTACCATGGCTACCGTGGCAGAAGATCAACTCCCATCCTCGTCTCTTTAAGCCCAGGTAAATCCTTCATACTTAATATTGTGATCATCCAGGAGTTTCTGGATATCTGAATAGCATGTATTGGTATTGAATCGTCTGGCCAGCTCATTTAATAAGCTTTGTTGATCTCCCCGCCATATACTAAAGTGACTGTACAAAAACTCGACGCCAGCATCCGGAATTTTGATGAGATATTCATAATCCGAATCACCCCAATATTCTTTCACAGTTCTTCCAATGTCGTAGCCGTCGACAACCAATGTCCCCTTTTCAAAATAAGCTACAATACTGATGCGAATGTCCTCAGTTTTCAACTCAAATAGAGTAACGGAATCCATTATACTCTACAACTTCCCTGGTGTAAACTTAACAACGGTATTTTCAATTGGCTTTACCGTTTTCAAGTAAGCAAATATTGCCGCCAGGTCATCGCGTTCCATTTTTCCATACATGGTCCAGGGCATGATGGAATTAAATTCACCTGGAGCCACAACAGGATTTTCATAGGAGGAATCTGCATACACTTTGAACCGGGCTACAAACATCTCTTCGGTCCATTTTCCAATTCCGGTATTGTTGTCTGGAGAAATATTGGAAGACCTGACCACTGATCCGTCAGGAAAAGCAAATTCGCGACCTCCTCCATAAGAAACTTCCTTGATAATCTGACCCTTGTCCACCTGGGTGTGGCATTCAACACATCCTGACGCATTTGTGAGATAGCTTCCATAGGCCAGCACATCTGATTTATCAGGTAGTTGGGTATGATTGGCTTTTTGGGGAAGGGTATTGATGATAAAATTCATCGGAAAATCGGAAACAGATTCGGGAACTTCATTATCGATGGGATTCAGTGATCGGACATAGGCGATGATGGAATAAATGTCTTCCGGATCCATATTCCCGTAATACAGATAGGGCATCAGGGGAAACATGGCACGGCCTTCCTTCGTGACGCCTGAGGTAATGACACGAAAAAGTTCTCCATCGGTATAACGTGCAATACCTTTTGGCGTAATGTTTTTAGCAAAAAAAACACCGGGCATGCCCACGGCCTGATCAAACCTGTCGCCACCCATACCAAACGTGCCCGGTGAGGGGGGGCCTGAAAATTTTGACCAGTCTCGCTTCGAATGACAATCGATGCACACCGTTACGGTGTTGGCCAGGTACTCTCCCCGCTTGATTCTTTCCGTGGTGTAATCAATTTTCAATTCCTTTGCTTCACCGACATCCGGGAGTGCGGCTTTTACATAGGTCAGCAGGGTACCGATACCGGCAACCAGGAGCAGTACGAAATAAAGAACAAACCTGAGGGCTTTTTTCATTATAGTGGGTGTTGGGTGGAAATTCAAAATAGAGAATTTATAAGAAATTGAAAAATTGGGTATGAAAAATCATTTCCTGACCGGATGCTATGTACTTGTCTATGCATTACCTTCGCTCCGTCATGTCTCTTTTTGTTTCATCGCTCAATTCCGGAAGCAACGGCAATTGTTATTATATCGCCAGCCAGGAGGAAGCGGTCCTGATTGATGCCGGTATCTCCTGCCGGGAAACGGAAAAAAGAATGAAGAGGTTGGGGCTTTCCATGAAAAAAGTTAAGGCTGTATTCATCACCCATGAACACGCCGATCATATTCATGGCGCTGCCGTGCTGTCAAAAAAATTCAAGCTGCCCGTTTACATTACCCCAAAAACCCTGACAGGGGGTAGAATAAAACTGGATGAAAGCCTGATGCGATCATTCAAACCCAATGAAACCATCCGGATCGGAGGAATATCCGTCACCGCTTTTTCAAAAATCCACGATGCCGCTGACCCCCATAGCTTTATTGTTTCAAGTGAATCTGTCAATGTGGGTGTGTTCACCGACATCGGGATTTTATGTGAAAATGTAATAACCCATTTTGAAAAGTGCCATGCCGCGTTCCTGGAGTCCAACTATGATGAAGAGATGCTGGAAAAGGGGTCCTACCCGGTGGCTTTAAAAAATCGCATCCGGGATGGAAAAGGTCATTTATCGAACATGCAGGCTCTGCGACTCTTTCTTAATCACAAGCCCGCCTTCATGACGCATTTATTTTTATCGCATCTTTCACAGAACAACAATTCTCCAAAAATTGTCAAGGAATTGTTTTCTAAAATCGGAGGCCATACAGAAATCATTGTTGCCTCACGCAAAAAAGAAACAGCCCTTTACCATATACGCAGTCTGCAGGCGTCCTCTCTGAGAACCTACGTTCAGGCTCAGGAGCTGCAACTTTCCCTGTTTTAGAAAATCACCGTATTCCTCCTTCTTTCCAATACAAGCGTAGAATATATTTTCCTTTCATCCTGTTATATTTAGCCTACTATCCGCCTTCATGGTCCGAATCCTCGTAACATTTACCGTTCTCCTGCTTTGTCTCCCGACCCTTGCACAAAAATCCAAAGGAGATGTCCTGTATGAACAAGCCAAAACCACTCTTGAAAAGGGTGATGGTAAAAAATCCGTTAAAATTTTTCTCAACGCAAGGACCGAATATCTGAAAGAGGGGAATTATTACTGGGTACTGGTATGCACACAAACGGTGGCCATCTATTACCAGGACACAGGTGAAGGAAAAGCGGCTGAGCAATTGCTGCTGGAAACCATCTCTGCCATTCCTAAAAAAAATAGTGAGCAGCTTGAAATTCATGCCAAACTTCAAGACAACCTCGCGTACACCTATCTCTACCTCCTCGACCGCATTCCGGAGGCGCTTACAGTTTATGATGAGTCTATCCTCTTGTGGGAGAAGGCCGGTAAATCCGGAACATCATCCTACGCGAAAGAATTGGTGAGCCGGGCTATCACCAATTATACACTGTCACAATTCCAGGCTGCCGCTGACGACCTGGTAAAAGCCATTGCGATTTTGGAAAAGGATTCCGAAACCACGCCTGCTGATCTCTCTGGATATTACCGAACCCTGGGATTGAACTACTACGAGCTAGCCGATTTCAAGAAGGCGATGGATACATTCCGCAAGGGACTTTCCCTGCTTGACGGAACCGATGAGAAGGAATCAAAGGCCACTTTGCACAATGACATCGGGATCGTTCATAACAAACAGACCGCTTTCACTGCAGCCATAGAGAGCTTTACAGCATCCAAAAAAATCAATGAAGAACTTTTTGGAAAAGATGCCAACCACTATGCCATGAATCTGGTGAATATTGGAAGCGCCTATAAAGGCATGGGTGATCTGCAGGGAGCGATGGTAGCCTACAACGAAGTTTTGAACATTTATGGAAAAACTCCACCGGATGAAGTCTCCAACATGATTGACCTGCTCATCAACATCAGCGCCATCACCGACGATCTGGGTATGCATGAGCAATCTCAATTGATTATTGACCAGGCTATGAAGCTGGCGGCCACCAATTCATGCGA
>DAOMZK010000325.1:0-3844 GCA_035438035.1 Cyclobacteriaceae bacterium
CGTTGTTGGGCGATTATGTGTCCAAAGAAGAAATCAACGCCTGTACGAGTTGTAATGCCTGCGTAGAAGCCTGCCCGGTGATGATCAATCCACTTGAAATTATCATTGAGATGCGGCGGTACGTATCAATGGAGGAGTCAGGTGCACCGCCACAGTGGAATGCGATGTTCCAGAATGTGGAAACCAATTTTGCTCCCTGGAAATTTCCGTCCAGTGACCGTTTCAACTGGGCCAAGGACATAAAGTGATACAATTGAAATGAAAAATCTTTTCAACGGTCCCGATACTGTAGAAATTCTCAACCGCGTAGAAAAGCTGACGCCGGATGCAAAGCGGGAATGGGGACAGATGGATGTGGCGCAAATGGTAAGCCATTGCGGCAATGCACTTGAAATGGCAATGGGCATTATCAATCCACCCCGTGAACTGATTGGTCGGTTGATTGGCGGCCTCTTTAAATCTCAATACTATAATGAAAAGCCCTTTTCGCCCGGCAGCCCGACGAACGCAATGATTAAAGTTAGCGGTACACGGGATTTTGCCAAAGAGAAAGAAAGATTGATCAAAAGGATAAAGGAATTTTCAACGGCAGGAGAACCAGGGTGTACACAACATCCGCATCCTTTTTTTGGCAAACTCTCTCCTGCAGAATGGAGCATCGGGATGTACAAACACACCGATCATCATCTTAGACAATTTGGAAGCTAGACACTTGAACATGACAATTCCCACACTTGCTGAACTTACAGCCAAAGGAGAAAGCCCTGAAGTTTTATTCTGGGTCGGTTGTGCAGGATCATTTGATGATCGTGCGAAACGGGTCACCCTCGCATTTGTCAAAATCATGCAGGCCACCGGAACACATTTTGTCGTTTTGGGCAATGAAGAAACCTGTACGGGAGATCCAGCACGCCGTGCGGGAAATGAATTTCTATTTCAGATGCAGGCCATGAATAACATCACGGTGATGAATGGATACAACGTGAAGAAAATCGTCACCACCTGTCCGCATTGCTTCAATACACTGAAGAATGAGTATCCCGAACTCGGGGGTAACTATGAAGTAATCCATCACACTACCTTCATCAACCAACTGATCAGCGAGGGTAAAATAAAAATGAAGGAGGGTGGGGCTTTCAAGGGAAAGAAAATTACCTATCACGACTCCTGCTACCTGGGGCGCGCAAATGGAATCTATGAAGCTCCCCGCGCAGTCCTGGAATCGCTGGACGCCGACCTGATTGAAATGAAGCGATGCCGTACCACCGGTTTATGTTGTGGTGCCGGCGGCGCACAAATGTTCAAAGAGCCTGAAAAGGGCCAAAAGGATATCAATATTGAACGTGCCGGGGAAGCGCTCGCCACGGGCGCATCAACCATTGCAGTGGCCTGTCCATTCTGTCTGACCATGATGAGCGATGGCGTAAAAGGAAAAGAGAAAGAAGGTGAAGTAAAAGTTAAAGATTTGGCCGAACTTGTGGCCGAAACGCAGGGATTGTAATTAATGATGAAGTACTGTTCGCTCGGAGTGTGTATCCTCCTTTTCCTATTTAGTGCCTGTAGGCAAAACCCAAAATCAAATCAGAAATATTTCGACTTTGACCGGCTCATTGACGATCAAATCAGTGAATTGAGTCAACGAAAAAGGGTCCTGGACAAGGTTGCCGACATGGGCGGCACTCAATCTGACACCACTTTTCTACCCTCCGTGAAGGGCTGGGAAACCGAGCTGGAGATATTTCGTGAGTTAGAAAAGATTAATAAAGCAGCCAGTCAGGGTGAATATAAAATCGATGACCAGGTGAAGGATACAAAAAGCAATTTGTTCATACGCCGCTACACTGCAAATTCAGAGCCCGTACCAATAGTGGAATTCTATTATCAAAACGAATTCCCCAGATTGAAAAAAATTGAAGCTTCCATCGACGAAAGAAATGCTTTATACAGTACGTGTCGCAAATTGAAAATGGAATTCGAGGAGGGTGAAGAAGGACATCCGCTGCTGACCCGGTATTCCGTAGACGGATTTCAGAAAATGTTTCTTCGTGACACGGTCCACTTGTCCATGGCCGGAGAAATCGACTGGTGAGCACATCGGTATTCAACACTCAATCGGCAACGCGTGGCAAAGCGTACATTTTTAGAAGAAGGCGAAAAAAAAGCATTAACCGGCTCCAATCTCCGCAAGTTGTTGGGGATATTCCGGTTCGTCTTACCGTATAAACTTACTTTTGGTATTGGACTTCTCGCGCTGGCACTGTCCAGCGCCACCACACTGGCATTTCCTTTCCTTGCAGGCAAACTGCTCGATGTTGCTTCCGGTCAAAAAGATTTTTTTCTCACCAGCATTGATCAAATTGCATTGGCCCTTATGGCGGTGCTGACCGTTCAAAGTGTATTTTCATTTTCAAGGGTCTATACTTTTTCCATTGTCAGTGAACGAACATTGGCCGATCTCCGTCTCGCCGTGTACGAAAAAATCATCTGGTTACCCATGTCCTTCTTTGACAGCCGACGGATTGGGGAACTCCTCAGTCGGATTACTTCCGATGTAGGCACCTTGCAAGACACGTTTACCACCACCCTGGCAGAATTACTGCGGCAAATACTTGTATTGATCATTGGTATCTGCATCATTTTCTTCCTTACCCCCAAGCTTACGTTTTTCATGATGCTCACCTTTCCACTCCTGGTGGTGGGAGCGCTTATCTTTGGAAAATTCATCCGCAAGCTTTCAAAAAAGACGCAGGATCAACTGGCGAATACCAACATCATCGTGGAAGAAACCATGCAGTCAATCGCGGTGGTAAAATCATTCGCGAATGAACTGTTTGAAGTGGCTCGCTATCGCAAATCGTTAACCGATGTTGTAAATACAGCGATACATGCTTCCAAATACCGTGGAATATTCATTTCATTTACGATCCTGTCACTCTTTGGCGGAATTGTAGCCGTGATCTGGTATGGCGGGACACTGGTTCAATCCGGAGAAATTACGGTAGGAAAGCTGCTGTCCTTTGTCTTATATACCACTTTCATCGGCGGATCCATTGCCGGGCTGGGCGACATCTACAGCCAGATACAGCGGTCAATCGGTGCATCAGAACGCATGTTGGAAATTCTGGATCAGACAGACGAAAGCAATTCTTCCGGTTCAGAAAAACTTTTCGGTGATCTTGAATATGAAGGTGTCGAATTTTCTTACCCCACCCGCCCGGATATAAAAGTTCTCCGGTCGGTTTCATTTTCTGTCAAACGTGGTGAAAAAATTGCATTGGTAGGGCCAAGCGGTTCTGGCAAATCAACAATTGTCAGTGTGCTGATGCGGTTCTATTCTGTTTCTGGTGGCATTATCCGTGCTGACGGAAAAGATATTCTAACCTACCCTTTATCCGGTTACCGTAAAAATATCGGGATCGTTCCGCAGGAAGTAATATTGTTTGGAGGCACCATCCGCGAAAACATTGCCTATGGAAATCCGGCCGCTTCGAATGAACAGATCATGGAAGCCGCCCGACAAGCCAACGCGTTGGAGTTCATTGAAAAATTTCCGGAAAAATTCGAGACCACGGTGGGCGATCGCGGTGTAAAACTTTCCGGAGGTCAGCGCCAGCGCATCGCCATTGCAAGGGCTATCCTTAAGAATCCATCGATCCTCATTTTAGATGAGGCTACCAGTTCTCTCGACGCAGCTTCTGAATTACTGGTACAACAAGCCCTTGAAAAACTGATGGAAAACCGAACGACCATTGTTATTGCTCACCGTCTCAGCACAGTCAGGAAAGTAAATCGTATCCTGGTAATCCGGGATGGACAGGTAGCTGAATCCGGGACCCATGAAGAG
>DAOMZK010000326.1:0-3839 GCA_035438035.1 Cyclobacteriaceae bacterium
TGCCGAATTGCCTTACGGAGTATTTTAAAGGCAGGATTTTCTCCGGCCCGTACTACAATTTCCTGTAGCTCAGTTGTTTTTTCTTTCAGACGGATAACCATGAATTCCTCAACTGCTCCGGTTGACTGGTAATCTAGCTTTTCAAATCCAACGGCAGAGAACTGGATTTCACTGGCTTGTTCTGAAAGATTGATGGTGAATCTGCCTTCCACATCGGAGGTTGTGCCTTGCCTGGAATCTTTTACTGCGATGTTTACGAAAGGAAGCGACTCATTCGTTTTTGCATTGATAACTTTCCCCCGGATTATATGTTGCGATTGTCCGGCAAACGATAGAGCCAACAGGACAAGGCACAGTAATTTTTTCATTTTGGAATGAATGAACCGGGCAGGTTGACAAAGCCTCAACGAACGGGTATAGATTAGGGTTATACCGTGCCCTGAATATTTTACTAAATCAGATGGGCATTAAGCCGGTTACTGTTTTCCAGTAGCCTTTTTTGCCTTTTCGATGGTTTCATTAGTAAAATCACGAACCTTCTTGATTTTCTCCATTTCCGTTTCAAGGTATTCACGGGCAGCTTCCTGGTCGGTTGAATCAGGTTTGGGATTGAAGCCATGCATCCAGTTCATCATGGCATTATTGGCGGAGTCAAGCGAAGCGATGGTATTTTCCAGCGCTTTTTTCTCGTCGGCAGACAGGTTAGGATTATTCGCGATTTTGTCCTGGCAGTCCATCTTGTATTTATAGAGGTCCTCCATTTTAGGCATCACTTCATCGTGAATATCCATGACCTGATTGTACAGTGCCTGGTTGGGACTGTCACCCTCCGTTTCCATATCATGACCGGCATGCTCGCTGGTCTGGCCACAGGCAATCAGTATTAGGAAGGAGGCGGCAATGAGCAGATTCTTCATATAGAAATCGGTTTTAGTTGAATGGGATCGAGCAAAATTACGCTATTCCCAATTGTGGACAACAGCTAACAGTAGTTAGCAGATTGCAGATTTATTTGAAATTATGGGATACCATTTGGGGAAATAAGAATTTTCTTCTTTCTTCGCTTCACAGAAATAACAATGAACAGCAACCGATTTTATTATTTCTATTTCTATCAATCCCCATCGGGACTGAAAGAGTAGCGATTGTTGATCATAAACGAATAACAAAACAAACTCAAAAGTCCCGTAAAAGCGGGACTTTTTGTTTTAATAAGCTTTGGTAAGAACAAATTGAAATCGCGGAATTAAAAATGAAAAAGCAAAGAGTTGCCATACAAGGAATTGCCACCAGTTTTCATGAGACTGCTGCATTAACATTTTTCAAAACGCCGATTGAAACAGTTGAGTGTATGTCATTTCACATTCTTTGTGAAGCATTGAAGAACGGCAAGGCCGATTACGCAGTCATGGCCATTGAGAATTCCATTGCGGGAAGCATTCTGCCCAACTATTTCCTTCTACAGGAATATCATTTTTCAATAGTGGGGGAATTGTACCTGCCTATCCACATGCATTTGCTGGCACTGCCCGGAGTGAAAATGGAGGACATCCGCAGTATTGAGTCGCACCAGATGGCTATAAGACAGTGCTCAGAATTTCTGCATCGCTTAAAAAATGTTGAAGTCAAAGAAAGTGATGACACTGCCTTATCGGCCCGGAAAATAAAGGAAAACAAGCTGCGCAATGCAGCAGCCATTGCCAATGAACAGGCAGCGAAGAAGTTTGGACTCCAGATTCTTGAAAAAAGGATTGAAACGCACAAGAAAAACTTTACCCGTTTTTTGCTGTTATCAAGGAAGAATGGCAATATCCCCGCCAGCAATAAAGCGTCACTTTCATTTGAGGTGGCCAATGAAGTGGGAAGTCTTGCAGACGTCATGATGTCTTTCAAGGAAAACGGACTCAATCTTACCAAGATTCAGTCTATTCCCATCATTGGCAAGCCAAGGGAATACTCGATCCATGTCGATGTGGAGTGGAGGAAAAGAAAGAATTATGATCTCGCTTTGCAAAATATTCTTCGACAGACGCGCAACCTGAATGTCTTGGGTGAATATAAAAAAGCCGAAATAAAATTTTAATTAAGTTATGATACAGACTGCCAATCGGATTGCCAATGTGGAGGAATACTACTTCAGCAGGAAGCTGGCTGAAGTGCGTGGACTTGATTCACCTTCACACCCGGTCATCAATCTGGGCATCGGAAGTCCGGATCTGGCTCCTTCAACCAATACCATTGAAGCGCTTATTCAATCTGCCGAAAATCCGAACAACCATGGCTATCAGAATTATAAAGGCATTCCGGCCTTGCGCCAGGCGATTGTAGAATTTTACCAAAGGATTTATACAGTAGATCTTGCCCCGGAAACACAGATCCTTCCGTTGATGGGTTCCAAGGAAGGTATCATGCACATCGCCATGGCTTTTGTCAATGAAGGCGATGAAGTACTGATACCGGATCCCGGCTATCCCACCTATGCTTCTGTTGCCAAGCTGGTGGGGGCAAAGATCAGGACCTATGAAATGAAGGAGTCACTCGACTGGGGTGTGGATACGGAGGCACTTTCGAAGCAGGATCTTTCACGCGTCAAAATCATGTGGATCAATTACCCCCACATGCCAACAGGCCGGGTAGCATCCCGCCATGAAATGAAAGCACTTGTTGATCTGGCACGCAAGCATCAGTTTCTGATTGTAAACGATAATCCCTACAGTCTCATTTTAAACAATGCGCCATTAAGCATTTTATCAATTGAAGGAGCGGAAGAGGTGGCGCTTGAACTGAATTCACTCAGCAAGTCTCACAATATGGCGGGGTGGAGAGTGGGTTGGGTAGCAGGAAAAAAAGAATTCATTGATGCTGTGCTGAAAGTGAAAAGCAACATGGACTCAGGTATGTTTCTGGGTCTTCAACATGCTGCCGTGGAAGCGTTGAAGAATGACAAGGATTGGTTTGATGAGTTGAACAAAGTGTACATGGGTCGGAGCGTCATCGCAAAAAAAATTCTCCATGAACTGGGTTGCTCCTGGTCGGAAAAGCAATCGGGACTATTTGTGTGGGCAAAAGCTCCCGGGGATATTTCAGATGTAGAAAAATGGATCGATGAAATATTGTATGCTACTCGTGTCTTCATCACTCCTGGATTTATTTTTGGTGAAGCCGGGAAGCATTATATCCGTGTCTCTTTATGTGCCAACATTGAAAAAATGGAAGAAGCACTGGAACGGATTAAGCACTGGAAGCATTCTAAAAACCATGACAAGAAATCAACTTCACTTAAAGCCGCGTTATGAAAATTACGATTGTGGGATTGGGTTTGATCGGCGGTTGCATCAGCATGGATTTGCGCAAAGCGAGTTTTGCTTCTGAATTGTTAGGGATTGATCTCAATCCTGAACACGGCAGGAAGGCTTTGGAACTCGGACTTGTAGATAGAATGGAGAATGAAACCATCGCACTGACTCAATCTGATGTAATTATCCTGGCTATCCCGGTCAATACCATGAGTGCGCTTCTCCCTCAGGTATTGGATGTAGTGAAGAAGAATGCCGTAGTGATCGATGCTGGCTCTACCAAATCCAATATTTGTAAATCAGTCAGTACGCACCCTAAACGATCACAATTCGTGGCAGCCCACCCGATTGCAGGAACAGAAAACTCAGGACCAGAGTCTGCATTTCACGGACTCTTTATGGATAAGACCAATATTATTTGTGAAAGCGAAAAGTCTTCAAAAGAGGCATTGGAACTGGCCATTAAAATTTTCAATGTACTGGGGATGAATACCATTTTCATGGACCCGGAAGAACATGATAAGCATGTAGCCTACGTTTCTC